>NZ_JAPDCD010000022.1:0-83346 GCF_027705695.1 Aeromonas sp. QDB62
CATATCTGGAAAAGGTATTGGATTCAGGGCTGGCTGAATTGAAGTCAATTTAACAATATGTTCACGCTCTCGCCCTGGTCATGGGCCCCTCGCGACCGGTTGCCGGGATCTAAGGGGAGGGATACAGCAAGTTTTGTTCCAGATTGATGGCAATACAGGAAGACCATCATGTTGTATATTGCAAATTCAATAGGGATGCTACCGATTTGTTTATTATCATTGCTGGACAAATTATCATAAACATATGACTATAAGCTTTCTTATATAAATTAAATGCCCTGCTTGATAATGATTAAAAAGGAGTTTTGATGAGATTTTTAACTTCCATTTTGTTGGTTGTTATTTTATCTGGCTGTACGAGTGTGCAACACAGTACTCGAATATCAACAAGGTTAGTTACTAACGAATACAACTCGGTATATTCGAAATATATGGAACGTCCCACCTTCGTTTCAATAGAGAAGATGAGTGATGATAATATCGTACTTGCAGTATTTAGAGATAATTATGGGAGCACTTTTAGCCCAATAAGATTTTCTAAAGAAAATGTTCCCAACTATATAGAATTGATAGATAAGTATTTCGAATGGGAGAAGTTAGCAAGATCTAGAGGTGATTTGATAACCAAGGAAATTGGAGAGGCAAATTCTTGGGGTAATACAGCGTCAGGATCTTTGAGGTTCAAATTCCATAGTGGAAATTCTGCTGAACATTATTTATCTATATCATTCTGCGCTGTAGGGACTTGTCTTGATGAACAAGCGCTTTATTTAGATGTCAATAATGCCAAGGAGTTAAAAAACCTTCTATTGCAACTAGATGAAAAAACTCAAAAGGCAGAAAATATAAATGATGTATACAAGTAATTAAAACAAAGAAATTTTTGAGGGTTTTTATGATTAAAGAATGCAAAAAAATAGAGTTTTGCAATGCAGGTAATATTGAAAAAATAGAGTTTAGAGCGCCGATGATAGAATGTGCGTTTGATTATTATATGGTTGCTACGCGCTCTTCTCATGACAAAATTGCTATCAAATGTGTTATGTCTGCGTTAGCTCTTGAGATGATTTTAAAAAATTTTAACTCTGATGTGGTAGGTAATCATGGACAACTGAATGAAACATATAAGTTCAAACGTTATGTTTTACCTGATAAAGCAAACGCTCATGATTTAATGATTTTAGTAAATGCGCTTCCTGAATATATTCGTGATTATCTTTTTGACGAGAATGATCTGCTGGTAATTGAAGAAAATAGAGTCACGTTTATGGTAGATAGATATGGTTATGAGAAAGATGCTAGGGAAATATACTTTGATGATATTACTAAGTTGACAGCAAAAATATTATGCAAAGTTATTTACTTGTACAGAATTCAGGGATGTAGAGACCCATGGGTTTGTCATTGGGTCAATATAGATGAATTGTTTTTTAGTGATGTGCAGAAATTTTTTATGTAACATCATTTCGAATGTTTTGCTAAATCGTAGGTTGGTGCTGAACGAAGTGAAGCCCAACGTTTACCGCGAGCAATTTCCAAAGGCAATAAGCGGATAATTTGGCCTTATTCGATTATTGCCATTCCCTCGATCAGATACACAGGCTGATTGGTTTTACGCCGCATGTTGGGCTTCGCTGCGCTCTGCACCAACCTACGCCCGCGCCAACCCATGTCCCGCACAAGGCCCCAACCTACAGCAAAGCCCCCATCGGCCAGCAAACCCGGCCTTGGCCCCACTCTTGCTATGTCTTATCCCATTGATGGCCGTGGCCGCCCTGAATCTCCTGCTCTGAACCGCCCCGAACGGGGTGGATCACGGGGGAGGCGGCCCGGCAGAGACCTTCTGATGGGAGCCGTGACAGTGGAAGAGACAACCAATACCTTGCCCCCGCAGCGCTGGCTGCAACTGGAGTTAAAGGCCATCGACAGCCAGGTTGGCTGCTGGCAGAGCCGCCGTTTCGAGATTGTGGCGCTCCATCCTGCCGAACCCGAGGCCGCCGGTGCCTTGCCCCTTACCCTGTTTCGCGATGAGCGGGGGGATTATCGCTTCAATTTGAGCTCCGGCTCGCCCCGCCTCTTTGTCACCGGAAGCCGCGTGGACAATGGCTTTGTGGCCGATGGCCTCACCCTGAGCCAGACCGTGGCTGCCGCCTATATGGATGGCGAGCGGCAGGTGCTCTCCTGCCCGCTGCCCGAAGCGCTGCAAGCCTGGGTGGAGGCCTTTATCGGCCGCCACGGCGAGCTGCTGGAGGCCCGCCGCAAGGGCAAGAAGGGCAAGGGACGGGCGCAGGATCAGCTTGGTGTCGATACGGTAGATCAAGCCAGCTGCGGCGCCGTTAAAGCCACCGGCCCCGATGGTCGCGAGCGTGGCAGTGACAGCGGAAATCGCGCCCATGAGTGAGTTCCTCAAGCGCTGGTCGTCTCGCAAGAGTGAGGCGCGCAAGCATCAGGTATTGCAGCCGAGGGAAGAGGTTAGCCCCGAGGCGGTTGCCGCCCCCATCGAAGGCAGTGGCGAAGCTGAAACTCCAGATACTGCGCTGGATAGCCCCGTAGTCAGCACTGACAAGGGGAGCTGTAAACCCCTTGCCGTTGAAGGGGCCGAGAGTGGCGAACCGCCTCTGAAAACTGCCCAGCCGGGCAAGGCCAAACTCCCCGACAGGGAGGCGCTGCGGGCCATGTTTCGCAGCCACAAGCCGGATGGGCTCGACGACTACACCCAGGATTTCAGCCAGCCCGAATTGCTGCCTGCGGCCCTGACCGCCGGGCTGCGCAACTGGCTGGTGGATCAGGTAACCGCCCCGGAGAGCGAATCGACCAATCCGGCCAGCGGATCCGCTGAACCGGTGGCGCTTGTCAGCGAACCTGCCGCCGAGCCGCCCGAGTTGGCTGATAACCATTCTCAAACCCACACCGACGATCGGGACATTTTGGTTTCCTCTGGTGGACAAAATGTCCCAACCAAAGGTGGGGGAATGGAACCCTCAGGATCCTGACTCCCTGTCAGTCACTTTTTTTTCGGGGGAGTTGGCTCGCCTCTTGCTCTCTCGGCTTACCAACAAGCGCCCATCCCATGAGGTGGCGCGCGCAGGAGTGTATGTGAGCACTGAACAAACATTGCTAAATCTGAGCCCAAATCTGGCCCCAAATCTAGCCCGCGAGGCGGGGGCGGCCGAGCATAACGCACGCGCTCGCGCCTATGCCCTGCAGCATACGGTCAAGACCGACAACCTGATCCCGGCCACTGTCTCTTACCAGAGTCAGGGGCGCCTGCTGCTGGTCGGCCCGGAAGATCGCATTCGCCGTGCCGCCAGCCTGCTGCCCGCCGGGGTGAAGCCCACTCTGCTGGTGAGCGAAGCGGTCCACGATGCCGAGGCAGCAGATCTCGAAGCCATTTTCGATGCCACCGCATCCCTCGCGGCCCTGACCCTGCGCGAACCGAGCCTGACAGGGTATCTGGGGCAGTTCCAGCTTACCGGCCTCAATGGGCAGGGCGAGCGGGTTAATCTGGCGGCGCTCTGTTTTCCACAACAAGCGACGGTGGGGAACGAACCGCGCTTTGACCTGGTGGCCGATCTGGGCCGCGCCCCGCTGTTTGCGCTGGAGCGCCCGCCGGTCGGCTATCTGCATCTCATTGATGACGATGGGCTGGCCGAACGGCTCGCAGAACTTTGTGCGCTGACCGGTATTTTCGACAAGCCGCGCTATTTTCGCCTCGACCCCGAGGCCTGCGCCTTTACCGCCCGCGGCGTGCCCGGTTGCAGCCGCTGTCTCGATGTCTGCCCGACCGATGCCCTCAAGCCCATCAATGGTCGCATCCAGATCGATCCCCATCTCTGTCAGGGCTTTGGCAGCTGTGCCTCTGCCTGTCCGACCGGGGCGATTGCCTATCACCAGCCCGATGCCAACACCAGCGGCGACTACCTGTTCCGATTGCTCAAGCACTACCGGGAGGCGGGCGGCGAAGTGCCTCGACTGCTGATCGCCGGTGAAAACGAGCGTGAATGGGTGGAAGCCGATCTCATCCGCCTGCCCGCCAACTGGCTGCCGGTCTGGGTGGAGGAGAGCGCGAGTTTAGGTATCGAGAGCTGGTTCGCCGCCCTTGCCTATGGCGCCAGCGCGGTGCGCATCGTGCTGGGCGAGGATGCCCCTGCTAGCGTGCGGGCATTGGTTGAGCGGGAGCTGGCGAGCGCCGCCGTGCTGCTGGCGGGCGCGGGTCTCGCTGCCGATCGCATCGCTCTGTTTGACGCAGATGTTGACGCAGATGCTGGTGAGCCTGTTTCCGGCCAGCCAACCATTGCCCTGCTGGAGAAGCCGCTGAAAGGGGACAAACGGGAGAACCTGTTTGCCGCCTTCGATGCCCTCTGGCGGGCCAACGAAGGGAGCTGCGAGCCGCTGGCGGTGCCTCATGGCGCCCCATACGGCAGTGTGGAGCTGAAAGAATCTGACTGCACCCTCTGCATGGGCTGCGTGGCGGTCTGCCCGAGCCGCGCCCTGCATGCGGTGGGTCATGCGCCGGGCCTCAACTTTATCGAGCAGGATTGCATCCAGTGCGGCATGTGTGAAAAGGCGTGCCCCGAGCAGGCCATCGTGCTGGTGCCCCGTCTGCAACCCGTGCCCGAGGCGCGCCGCGCCGTCCAGAGCCTGAAAGCCGAAGAGGCGGCCTGCTGCATTCGCTGCTCCAAACCGTTCGCGCCCGCCTCGATGATCCGCCGCATCCAGCAAAAACTGGCCGGTCACTCCCACTTCCAGAACGAGGCCGCCCAGCGGCTGCTGATGTGCGAGGAGTGCCGGGTCAAGGATGTGTTTGCGGTGCTGGCGGCGGATCCCGTCTCCCAGCTCAAGGTGTGAGGGCCAGTGATGAGTGAACAACATAACGAAAAGGCTGGCGAACTGAGCATGACCGAACTGGAACAGAGCAGCGCCGATCTCTACGCCCTGCTGGCAAGCCTCTGGCGCGCCGCCCCCCGTGGCGAACAGCTCGCCTGGCTGCAAGGGTTGCAGGCTATGCCGGGCCCCTTTGCCAGAGGGCTGGGGCTGGTGCAGCTGGCGGCCAGTAGCCACCACGAAAACGAGCTTGCCGAGGAGTATCAGGATCTCTTTATCGGGCTGGGGCGCGGGGAGATTGTGCCGTTTGCCTCCTGGTATCTCACCGGCTCTTTGATGGAGCTGCCGCTGGCGGTGCTGCGCGCAGATCTGCAGTCCCTCGGTTTTGAGCGCCAGAGCGGAGTGTGCGAGCCGGAAGATCATCTCGCCGCCCTCTGCGAGGTGATGGCGGTACTGATTGGTGAGCAACACCCGGATCGCAACCGCTTCTATGAGCGCCACCTTGCCCCCTGGGTACTCGCCTGCTGCCGCGATCAGCAACAGGCGAAAGGGGGCAGCTTCTACCGGGCGGTCGGCGCCCTTGCCGAAGATTTCTTCAAGCTGGAAAACGAATTGCGCCTGCCGTTTGGCGCCTGCGTGGTGACGGGTTGATCGCCCTTATCCACCCATAACAAACGAGCAGACGAGATATCCCATTGGACGCGAAGCTGGCCCGCAGGCGCCAGCAAGAACAACAACAGAGGTCACAAGAATGAGCGATGAAAAGCTGAAAGACCCGTCCCGCCGCAATCTGATCAAGGGAGTTGGCGTGGTCGCCACCATAGGCGTATTGGCCGGTGCCACCGGTCGGGTGGTGGGCAAAGAGGTGCTGACCCACGACACCGAGCCTGACAAGGGCTATCGGGAGACCCCCCATGTTCACGACTTTTATCGCACCCTGCGCGGCACTGACTGAGCCGGATCAGTGAAGGAGAACTCATGAAACTGACAAAACGTGCCGAGCAGCCCCAAGTGGGCGAGCAGGGCAATAAGGCCATTCGCGGTCAGGGGCTGACCCGTCGCGCCTTTATGGTCAACTCCGGTCTGGTGGCCGGTGGCGCCGTGGCCGCCGGTTGGCTGGCCCCAGCCATGATGCAGCGGGCCGAAGCCAAAACTGTGGCGGCCGGGGTACCGGTCGAGGTGAAGCGTACCATCTGTTCCCACTGCTCGGTGGGTTGCGGCGTCTATGCCGAGGTGCAAAACGGGGTCTGGACCGGTCAGGAGCCAGCCTTTGATCACCCCTTCAACCTTGGCGGTCACTGCGCCAAGGGGGCGGCCCTGCGCGAGCACGGCCACGGTGAGCGTCGCCTCAAGTACCCGATGAAGCTGGTGGGCGGCAAGTGGCAGCGCATCAGCTGGGATCAGGCCATCGAAGAGGTGGGCAACGAGGTGCTGCGCCTGCGCAAGGAGTCCGGCCCCGACAGCGTCTACTGGCTCGGCTCCGCCAAGCACTCCAACGAGCAGGCCTACCTGTTTCGCAAGATGGCGTCGCTTTGGGGCACCAACAACGTGGATCACCAGGCGCGGATCTGCCACTCCACCACGGTCGCTGGCGTCGCCAACACTTGGGGCTACGGCGCCATGACCAACAGCCTGAACGACATGCACAACAGCAAGTCGATCATGTTCATCGGCTCCAACCCGGCGGAGGCCCACCCGGTCGCCATGCAGCACATCCTGCTGGCGAAAGAGCGCAACGGCTGCAAGATCCTGGTGGTCGACCCGCGCCGTACCCGCACTGCCGCCAAGGCGGACATGTACCTCTCCCTGCGCCCGGGCACCGACGTCGCCTTTATCTGGGGCATGCTCTGGCACATCTTCAAGAACGGCTGGGAAGACAAGGAGTTCATCCGCACCCGCGTCTACGGTATGGACGAGGTGCAAAAAGAGGTGGCGCTCTGGACTCCGGCCGAAGTAGAGCGGGTGACCGGCCTCAACGAACAGCAGGTCTATGGCGCCGCCAAACTGCTGGCCGACAACCGCCCCGGCTGCGTGGTCTGGTGCATGGGCGGCACCCAGCACACCACAGGCAACAACAACACCCGCGCTTACTGCATCCTCGAACTGGCCCTCGGCAACGTGGGCAAGAGCGGGGCGGGCACCAACATCTTCCGTGGTCACGACAACGTGCAGGGCGCCACCGACTTTGGCGTCACCTCCGACTCCCTGCCCGGCTACTACGGCCTGGAAGAGGGCTCCTGGAAGCACTGGGCCCGGGTGTGGGATGTCGATTACGAGTGGATCAAGGCCCGTTTCGACAACAAGGCTTACAACGGCAAGCTGCCGATGAACAACAACGGCATTCCGGTCTCCCGCTGGGTGGACGGTGTGCTGGAGAACGCCGATCTCATCGAGCAGGGCTCCAACATCCGCGCCATGTTCTATTGGGGCCATGCGGTCAACTCCCAGACTCGCGGCCCCGAGATGAAGAAGGCGATGCAAAAGCTCGACATGATGGTGATTGTCGACCCGTATCCCACCGTCGCCTCGGTGATGAACGATCGCACCGACGGCGTCTACCTGCTGCCGGCTACCACCCAGTTCGAAACCTATGGTTCCGTCACCGCCACCAACCGCTCCATGCAGTGGCGTGACAAGGTGATAGAACCCTTGTTCGAATCCAAGGTCGACCACGAGATCATGTATCTGTTGAGCAAGAAGCTCGGCTTTGCCGAGCAGCTGTTCAAGCACATCAAGGTGGAGAACAACCAGCCGCTCTTGGAAGACATCACCCGCGAATACAACCGCGGCATGTGGAGCGTGGGCTACACCGGCCAGAGCCCGGAGCGGCTCAAGGCGCACCAGCAGAACTGGCACACCTTCCACAAGACCAACCTCAAGGCCGAGGGCGGCCCGGTCAGTGGCGAAGTGTACGGTCTGCCCTGGCCCTGCTGGGGTACCCCGGAGATGAAGCACCCCGGCAGCCACATCCTCTACGACACCAGCATTCCGGTGTCGGAAGGGGGCGGCGGTTTCCGCGCCCGCTTCGGCATCGAGTATCAGGGCGTCTCGCTGCTCGCCGAAGACTCCTGGCCGAAGGGAAGTGAAGTAGAAGACGGTTATCCCGAGATCACTGCCGACCTGATGAAGCAGCTCGGCTGGTGGGATGAACTGACCGAGGCCGAGAAGAAGGAGGCCGAGGGCAAGAACTGGAAGATCGATCTCTCCGGCGGTATCCAGCGGGTCGCCATCAAGCACGGCTTTGTGCCGTATGGCAACGCCAAGGCGCGCTGCGTGGTGTGGACCTTCCCGGATCAGGTGCCCAAGCACCGCGAGCCGCTCTACACCCCGCGCCGCGACTTGCTGGCAGACTACGCCACCTGGCCCGATGCCAAGAGCCTGTGGCGCCTGCCGACCCAGTACGCCTCGGTGCAGGAGAAGGATGTCAGCAAGGAGTTCCCGATCATCCTCACCTCCGGCCGTCTGGTGGAGTATGAGGGGGGCGGCGACGAGACCCGCTCCAACCCCTGGCTGGCTGAATTGCAGCAGGAGATGTTCGTCGAGATGAACCCGGCGGATGCCAACGACGTCGGCGTGCGCGACGGTCAGGATGTGTGGGTGGAGGGGCCGGAAGGGGGCCGGGTCAAGGTGAAGGCGCTGGTGACCCCGCGAGTCAAACCGGGGCTCGCCTTTATGCCGTTCCACTTCGGCGGTCACTTCGAGGGCAAGGATCTGCGATCCAAATATCCGGAAGGGTCTGACCCCTATGTGCTGGGGGAGTCGGTCAACATAGTCACCACCTATGGCTATGACCCGGTCACCCAGATGCAGGAGACCAAGGTCACCCTGTGCCGTTTTCGCAAAGTAGGAGCCTGATCCCATGGCCAGAATGAAATTCATGTGTGACACCAAGCGCTGCATCGAGTGCAACGGCTGTGTGACGGCGTGCAAGAACGAGAACGACGATGCCCTCGAGTGGGGCATCCAGCGCCGCCGGGTGGTGACCCTCAACGACGGTCTGCCGGGGGAGACCTCCATCTCGGTCGCCTGCATGCACTGCACCGACGCCCCCTGCATGGCGGTCTGCCCGGCCGACTGCTTCTATCACACCGACGACGGCATCGTGCTGCACAACAAGGATCTCTGCATCGGTTGTGGCTACTGCCTGTTTGCCTGCCCGTTCGGGGCGCCCCAGTTCCCGAAGACCGCCGCCTTCGGCGATCGGGGCAAGATGGACAAGTGCACCTTCTGCGCCGGTGGCCCGGAAGAGGATCACAGCGAGGCGGAGCGCCAGAAGTACGGTGCCAACCGCATCGCCGAGGGCAAGCTGCCGATGTGTGCCGAGCTCTGCTCCACCAAGGCGCTGCTGGCGGGGGATGCGCAGGTTATCTCCGACATCTTCCGTGAGCGGGTTGCCTATCGCGGCGCCCCTCATGCGGGCTGGGGTGAGGATGATAAGGCGTTCTATCGCGACGCCAGCAAACCTCACGATGGCAGAGGTAAGGGGCTCAAGCTTGGCAAGCAGGAGGATGGCCAATGAGACACTGGCTGACAGCGCTGCTGACGGCCTTGTTGCTGTTCAGCGCGCCCGGCTTCGCCGATGCGCAGAAAGAGGCGGTCGGCTTTGCCGGCGCCGACTACTGGCGGGCGGTGAAGGATGGGCAGGAGGGGGTGACCACCTCCCGCTCACCGGAGCACGGGGTGCTGATCTCGGTGCCGGGTCAGCTCTGGTTCGAGGTGAAGACCAAGTGGGTGTCGCCGCTCGGTGCCATCGCCATCTTCGGGTCCTTGGCCATGTGCGGCCTGATGTACTGGGCAGTGGGGCCGACCAAGCTCTCCAAGCCGCGCACCGGGCGCAAGCTCAAGCGTTGGAGCAGGCTGGATCGGGCGCTGCACTGGACCACGGCGGGCATGTTCCTGACCCTGTCCGGGTCGGGGCTGGCCATCATCTACGGCAAGCACTTCATCAAGCCGGTGGTGAGCCTCGGAGTGTGGGAGAACTGGATCTGGTTCGCCAAGGTGTTCCACAACTATGTGGGGCCGCTCTTCTTCCTCTGCCTGATGGGTGTGCTCATCAAGTGGTTCCGCCACAACATCGTCAACATGGTGGATGTGCAGTGGTTTATGAAGGCAGGCGGCATGCTGGGCCCCCACAAGGGGAGTCACCCCTCGGCGGGCTTCTCCAACGGCGGTGAGAAGGCGATCTTCTGGCTGCTGATCTGGTTTGGCGGCATCGTCGTGGCGACCGGGCTGTTTCTCGATTTCCCCATCTTCGGCCAGCTGCGCCGCCAGATTGAGTGGGCCAGCTTTATCCATATCGTAGGCGCCTTGATCCTCATCTGCGGTTTCATCTTCCATATCTACATGGGCCTGTTCCAGCTGGAAGGGGCACTGGAGGGGATGGTGACCGGTGAGGTGGATGAGACCTGGGCCAGGGAGCACCACGACCTCTGGTATGAAGAGGTAAAACACACCCTCGATGAGCCTAAGACGGGCAAATCAAGCTGACCGTCTGGCACGGAACACATAAAGGAAAGGGGCGCTGAGGCGCCCCTTTTGATGGCGGGTCGAATGTGATGGCAAATTGATTGAACGATGCCGCAAACGGCGATGGTTTTTTGGGCCACCTTGAGCAACAGTAACAGGGGTTCCATTCACACAAGGGATGAAAAATGATGAGAAAAGCATGGCTGGCAGCGGTATGTGCATCTGCGCTCTTCGGTGGTATTGCGGGCGTGGCGCAGGCGGCTGACGGGATCAAGACCCAGCAGGTGCAGTTCAAGAAGGGGGAGTCCGGGGCGACCATCAACGGCACTATTCAGGGCAGCCAGACCCTCGATTACAAGCTGACGGCCAACAAGGGCCAGAGTATGGTGGTGATCCTTACCGGCAAGCCCTACTTCAATATTCTGCCGCCAGGCAGCAAGGGGGAGGCGATCTTTATCGGCTCTACGGAAGGGAACAACTTTGAGGCGACCCTGCCCGCCAAGGGCACTTATACCATTCGGGTCTACCAGATGGGGGCGGCCGAGAGCAGCAAGGCCAAGACGCCGTTCAAGCTGGAGGTGGGCATCAGCGGCTAATGCCAGCAGCTGACAAGCATCACGACGGTGGCGGCCACAAAGGGCCGCCACCATTGTTTCATCCCCTCTGTTTTTGCCTCGCCAAGGTCAATATTCGCCCCGAGCCAGCCGCTCGAAATAGCGCTGATAGCGCCCGCTGGCGATGGCATGCTGCAACTGCTGATTGAACTGATCCCGCAATTTGGTCGAATCCGGCATCTTGCGCGGGAACATCACGAAGCTGTCGTTGCGCAGAAAAGGGGTCTGGCTGTGGGTGATGAGTGCCGCGCTGGCGGGATCGAGCTGGCTCTGCAGTTCGGCCAGACCGACCCGCAGCTCTTGCGGATAGAGGTCGATCCGATCGCGCAGCAGCTTGCCGAAGTTCTGTTTCACGTCGGTGACTTTCTGTTGGGTTACCTTGCCGTCGGCCACCATCTTGTCCAGCTCGGGCCCGTAGCTGTAGGCAATATCGCCCCCCAACCGCATGCCGATGATCTGCTCAAGGCGCTCGGCCTGCAGCTGCCGTGATTTGAGGGAGAAGAAGACAAACTGCTCCTGCAGCACCGCCTCGCTGAACAGAAAATCCTGTTCCCGCTCCGGCTTGTACATCCAGACCGCGGTGGCGTCGTAGAGCTGGCTGTTGGCCGCCAGCGAATAGACCCGACCCCAGGGGGCGAAGTGAAACGTCACTTCATAGCCCGCCTCCTTGAACAGATCGCGGATGAGATGGGCCACCGGACCGTGCTGTTTCGACTGCTCCGAGACAAAGGGGGGCCACTCGCCGACGATGATATTGAGCGCCCGCCCCGGTGCGGCGAGAGCCGACTGGCAGGTCAGACACAACCACAGAGCAAGCAGCGGGATCAGGCGCATGGCAACAAGAAGGGGGCGCAGGCTGGCAGAGTCGAGGGCATCAGGGTCACTCCCGGCTGGAATGCGGTTAAGGGGGTTGGGTTGTCCGCAATGCTAACATGAGTCTCATTCCTTGCCGTGGATATTTGTCTCGCCGAGGGCGCCGGGCGCCTATTTTGGCCGCAGGGTATGCCCAAGCTCACAAAACCGATCGATTAAACGTCATATGATTGATTTCATTATGAGTCTTACTCTCCTGCCGAACGGCAATTTCACGTAAATCAAAGAGAATGACTATGGCTACCGGACAATATCTGCTGTGGAAAGATGCTCAGGGACAGGCTTTTCGCCCCGTAGCACTGACCGGCACCGATCTGCTCAACAATCGATACCTCAACAAGGGCACTGCCTTCACCGAACAGGAGCGGGCCGATTTCGATCTTGACGGCCTGTTGCCCCCTCAGGTGCAAACCTTTGAAGCCCAGCTCGAACGGGTTTATGAAGGGTTCAAGAGCGCCTGCAGCGACATCGAAAAATACCAGAACCTGCGGGCGCTGCAGGATCGCAACGAAACCCTCTTCTACGCTCTGTTGTCGCGCCATGTGGAGGAGATGACTCCCTACATCTATACCCCGACCGTCGGCAAGGCTTGTCAGGAGTTCAGCCACCGCTTCCAGAAGCCGCGTGGTCTCTATATCACTCCCGACAACGTGGATGACATGGGGATCCAGGCCCGTCACTTCGATGCCAAGTCGATCCGCATTATCGTCGTGACCGACAGCCAGGGCATTCTGGGGATCGGCGACCAGGGGGTCGGCGGCATGGGGATCCCCATCGGCAAGCTGGCGCTCTATACCCTGGGGGCCGGGATCCATCCTGCCTGCTGCATGCCCATCGCGCTGGATGTGGGCACCGACAACCAGAAACTGCTCGATGACCCCATGTATCTGGGCCGCCCGCATAAGCGCATTCGTGGCAAGGAATATGAAGATTTCATCGACAAGTTCGTGCAGGGGGTCAAGCGTCACTTCCCCAATGCCGTACTGCAGTGGGAAGACTTCAGCAAATCCAACGCCTTCAACAATCTGGCCCGCTACCAGCAGGCGCTGCCGTCGTTCAACGATGACATTCAGGGCACCGGTGCCGTGGTGCTGGCCGGTATCATCGGCGCGGTCAAGGTCAAGGGGGAAACCCTCGGTCAGCAGAACTATCTGGTCTATGGCGCCGGTGCTGGCGGGGTCGGGGTTGCGGATCAGATCTGCGCGGGGATGATCCGCGAGGGGATGGATCCGCAGGCGGCCCGTGATCGCATCTATATCCTGGATACCCAGGGGTTGGTGTGTGACAACCGCGAAGGGCTCGACGAATACAAACGCCGCTATGCCAAGCCGGGTCTGCTGCTGGCGGGCTGGGATACCGAGGTGGCGGGCAAGGCCAATCTGGCCGATGTGCTGCGCCACGTGCCCATCACTGTGTTGCTGGGAACCAGCGGCTCGGGTGGTGCCTTCAAGGAAGAGCATATCCAGTTGCTGCAAAAGCACTGCGAGCGCCCCATGGTGTTCCCGCTCTCCAACCCGACCGCCAACTGTGAAGCGCTGCCGGAGGATATCTACCGCTGGAGCAACGGCAAGGCTATCGTCGCCACCGGTAGCCCGTTCAAGGATGTCGCTTTTGAGGGCAAGGATTACCGTATCGGTCAGGGCAACAACGTCTTTATCTTCCCCGGTGTGGGGCTGGCGGCGATTGTTAGCCAGATCCGCGAGATCACCCCGGATATCTTCACCACCGCCGCCTTTGCGCTGGCTGAATGCGTGAGCGAGGAGGATTTGGCACAGGGCTCCGTCTATCCGCGAATTCGCGAGCTGCGCAGCATTTCGGTGCATGTGGCGACCGCGGTGCTAAAAGATATCGTGCGCCGGGATCCCTCCCATTCGCTGATCGGTCAGGATCTGCAGCAGCATATCCTCCACCACATGTGGGAGCCGGTTTATCTGCCCTATCGTCGGGTATAGGTCGCACACGGATTTCACTAACACATTGATAGTAAAGGGGGATGGCATGGCCATCCCCCTTTTTTACCGCAGTGTTCCGGTTTTGGTTGCCAGAGCGGGTAGCCAGATAGTGAGCTTGTCAGCATCGGGGTCAAGTCCCCGTGGTTTTCTCCACTTGGCGTACACAACATCACCCTGTTGAATTCAATCTCAATAAACCGGGCAGAAAAACGATTGGCGTTCGCCACAATAATGCGTAAAATCGCATACTCGATGCTTGTAGCAACGAATCCCGCCTAAAAAGCCAGTTTCATGCCCTCCCCAAGCAGTAAAAGGTAACAAGTGACGCGTTTGTGTTCATTTTGTGCCTTGAAAAAGTCTTGTGATAACTGAAAAGTGATAAATATCCCAATCAGTTATCAAAAAATTAAGGACATCCATGTTTTCCTTAGTCAAGCAAAGTGTCGCCGGGCTGCAAATCCTGTTTGTCGCCTTCGGTGCCATGGTTCTGGTGCCCCTGCTCACCGGACTGAACCCCTCCATGGCCCTGCTTGGCGCCGGTGTGGGCACCCTGTTGTTCCAGCTCTGCACCCGCCGCCAGGTCCCGATTTTCCTCGGTTCCAGCTTTGCCTTCATCGCCCCCATCATCTACGCCACCCAGACCTGGGGATTGCCATCCACCATGTTTGGCCTGTTTGCCGCCGGTTTCATGTACTTCATCCTGGCCGCACTCATTCGCGTGCGGGGCATGGGCTTTGTGCACAAATTGCTGCCGCCCGTGGTGATTGGCCCGGTGATCATGGTGATCGGCCTCTCGGTGGCGCAGGTTGCCTGCAACATGGCGATGGGCCGTGCCGGTGGTGAGCAGGTGGTGCCTGCGGGAACTGCGCTGACGCTGGCCGGTATCTCGCTGGCGGTGACCCTGATTGCAGCGGTGTTCTGCAAGGGCTGGATCAAGTTGATCCCCATCCTGTGCGGTGTGATTGCCGGTTATGTATCTGCCGTGCTGATGGGCCAGGTGAACTTCGACGGCCTGATCAACACTCCCTGGCTGGCGCTGCCTCACTTCGAAACGCCGGAGATAAACTGGGCCGCCGCCCTGTTTATGCTGCCGGTAGCGATTGCCCCCTGTATCGAGCATATCGGTGGTGTGCTGGCCATCGGTGGGGTAACCGGGCAGGACTACACCAAGAACCCGGGTTTGCATCGTACGCTGGCCGGTGACGGTATCGGTGTCTGCTTCGCCGGTTTCATCGGTGGCCCACCCGTGACCACCTACGCCGAAGTGACCGGTGCCGTGATGATCACCCGCAACTTCAATCCGGTCACCATGACCTGGGCTGCCGTGTTTGCCATCATTCTGGCCTTCTTCGGCAAGTTCAATGCGCTGCTCACCTCCATCCCGATGCCGGTGATGGGCGGCATCATGCTGCTGCTGTTCGGGTCCATCGCCGCCATCGGTCTCAAGACGCTGGTGGAATCCAAGGTGGATCTGGGGCTGTCACGCAATATCGCCATCGTCGCCGTAACCCTGACCGTGGGTGTCGGGGCGCTGGAGATGAAGATTGGTGACTTCGCGCTGGCCGGTGTTGGTCTGGCCTCCGTTGCCGCCATCCTGCTCAACCTGATCCTGCCGGCACACTCCGAAGAGGGTGTGATGGAGGCTGCCAAGGATTGAGTGTCGCCAGACGTTCATCGTTGATTTGGAGAAGGCCACCTCGCGGTGGCCTTCTGTTTTTCGGGTCTCTTGCGCCTGTTTTCGGCTTGGCTGAGCCCATCAGGAAGGTAATCTGGAAGCAGATGAGGAGGTTAGCACTCTCATTTGACGTATCTCTTTTCGTGACCTTAGCTAAAGGACAGGTTTGGCTCTGAGGTCTCCTTGAGCTGTATGAGAAAATGGATGTTGGCGTTTTCAATCATTTCTCTCCCAAACCCCTGTCATGGAACGATGCGCCCCTTCTCTGCCACGGCGCTGTTGCACGGCACCGGTTTTTCCGCCCCTGTCCACACGCTTCTCTCATGCTGCTCTGGCATGTTTTCCACCTCGATGTGTTGTGAGCCTCTCTCGCCAGTGGTGTTTTATCGCGCGCTGGCCAAATCCGGATCTGTTTGCTGCTGCACATGGGTGGGCGGCGAGCCGTGAAAGCCGGCATGACCCCGGCGGGTCAGACGTGCACCGCCATCGGTAACGGCGGATGTTCAGGGATGAATGGCAAGCAAAGCGAGGTTGCAATGAACTATCAACTGCTGTGGAAAAGTGCAATTTTTTCAGTCTCTTCCATGATGGCGATGAGCGCGGTTCAGGCGGCGCCATTGAACGTGATGACCGAGGATTACCCGCCTTTCAACATGCAGGGGGAGGGGGGCAAGATTGTCGGGCTGTCGACCGAGGTGGTCGAAGAGCTGTTCAAGCGTGCCGGGGTCGAATACAAGCTGACCCTGATGCCATGGAAACGGGCGTACGAAGATACCCTGGGCACCCCCAATACCGCCCTCTACTCCACGACCCGTACCCCGGAGCGGGAAGCGCTGTTCAAGTGGGTCGGGCCACTGGTCAATAACAACTGGGTCTTCTTCTCCAGTTCGACCGCCAATATCACCGTCTCTTCGCTGGACGATGCCAAGCAGTATTCGGTGGGGGGCTATAACGGCGATGCGGCGGCCGAGTATCTCAAGGCGCAGGGATTCACCAAGTTGCAGCTGGCGGCCAACGACACCGCCAACGTGAAGAAACTGGAGGCAGGCCGCATCGATCTCTGGGCTACCGGCCAGTATCTGGCCCCCTATCTGGCCAACAAGGAGAAAGTCGCCAGTCCCAAGCAGGTCTTCGTGTTCAAGGAAACCCAGATGAGCTTGGCGTTTAACAAGGATACGCCCGATGAGCTCATCACCAGGCTCAACGAGATCCTGGCCGCCATGAAGGCGGATGGCACCATCGACAAGATCAATGCCAAGTACCAGTAACAGTACCAATAGCAAGTGTCACGCAAGGGCACTGCGCCGGCTGCCGTAAAAACCGGGAGGAAGCCATGGATTGGAAAAGTCTGACGTTCAGGATTGCCGTGTTGACCTCCCTGTCGGTGAGTCTGCTGCTGGTGTTGTTTGGTGCCTACAACTACAACGCCGCCAGAGCGGAGAGCTATAGCAAACAGAGTGCGCTGGTCGAACAGGCCATCGGCCGGCTGCAGCTCTCCCTGCCCGGCCCGCTGTGGAATTATGAATCGACCTTCATCGAGGCATCGCTCAAGTCCGAGCTGGCGGCCGACATCCTCAGCGCTTTACTGGTGGTCAACAAGGAGAAGCTGGTGGCCGGGTTTGCCCGTGACACGGCGGGCGCCATTACCCCCGTGACGGCCATGCCTGCCGATATCTCTGCCTATGGGGGATATGATCTGGTCTATGACGACAGCGGCCAGAAAAACACCGTGGCCCGATTGCTGGTGCAAACCAGTGATGCCGCCATTCAGGCCCACTTGCGCCAGCAGTTGCTTACCACCGTCTGGCAGATCCTGGTGCTCGATCTCTGCATCATCGCGTTGCTGATGGTGCTGATTCACCGCAATGTGCTGAGGCCACTTCATCAGATGAATCAGGCGGTATTTGACTTGGCCAGAGGGGAGGGGGATCTGACCCGGCGACTCAAGATCAACCGTCAGGATGAGATGGGGACGCTGGCCACCAACATCAACCACTTTATTGCCAAGCTGCAGGATATGGTGGCGGAGATTAATGAGCTGTCCGCCGGAGTGCTGCAAAATGCCGAACGCTGCGACACGCTCTCGGCAGATACCCGTATTGGCAGTGACGCCCAGCAGTCCGAGCTGGATCAGGTCGCCACCGCCATTACCGAAATGAGTCAGGCGGTGCAGGAGGTGGCTGGCAACGCGGTGAAAACCTCCGGCGCCACCGATGAGGCCAATCACTATGTGGAGCAGGGTTACCATCTGGCGGGCCATGCCAATGAGGCGATCCATCAGCTGGTGGGTGAGGTGGAGCGGGTCGCTACGCTGATGCGCACCCTATCGACCGAGAGCAGCAGCATCGGCACCATCATAGAAGTGATCAACGGCATTGCCGAACAGACCAATTTACTTGCCCTCAATGCCGCCATCGAGGCGGCCCGCGCGGGCGATCAGGGGCGCGGATTTGCGGTGGTGGCGGATGAAGTGCGCACCCTGTCAGGCCGTACCCGCCAGTCAACGGAAGAGATCAGTGCCAGCATCAAGCGGCTGCAGCAAGCGACCCAGAATGTCGGGGCCGGAATGCAACAGAGCCAGGAGAAGGCCTCCCGGGCCGGTGCCGAGGCGGCAGATGTGCAGGCTTCGGTGGAGAAGATAAAAAATCAGGTCAGCCTGATCCGCGAGATGAATATGTATATCGCCCAGGCATCGGAAGAGCAGCACTCGGTGGCGGAGGCGGTCAGTCACAGCGTCAACCGCATTGCGACGCTCAACAGCGAGAGTGCAGCCAGAGTGGCACAGGTTGCCGAAGCCAGCAGCGATCTGCGCCAGTTGTCGGCCCAGCTCGACACCCTGCTCAAGCAGTTTCGGGTCTAGTCAGTCAACTTTGCCCCTTTGCCCCTTTGCCCCGCCGATGATGTCGTTGCATCCTGCGGGGCCGGTTCTCTTTATTGTGCGGAGCGGCGAGATGTTGTGAGGGACAGGGCCCCCTGTCCGGTCGTGGAGCTTTTAGCCATGCTCACGCCGCTGTTCCGTTGAGATTGGCATGGCTGCGACGCGTGGGCATCGTAGCATCATGCTCTGGCCAATACGCACTCCGACAGCGCTGGACGCATATTTTCATTTTCCCCGCTTATGCCTGATTGCATCTATTGTGCCGCTGATCCCGACCCATTAAAATTTCGCGCCATTACACTACATCCTGAGTCGCCATCTGGCCTCATCGGGCGTGGAATCCCATCTTCTTCATGATGAATGCAAATAACAGGTGGTTGGTATGACGGGGGCTGCGCCAGGCAATAACATATCGGCCTATCACTTCGGTGATTATGTCTTTGATGTCAAAAGGCGAGAGCTGATCTTCTGTGCCGACAAGGACAACGTGGCAAGTGCCAGAGTGGTGCGCTTGTCATCGGCCGAGAGCCTTATTTTCAGCTATCTGCTCGATCATCAGGACGAGGTGTGCGACAAGGATCTGCTGCTCGATATCGGCTGGCTGGGTCGCCCCATCAGCCCCAACTCCCTGAACGTGGCCATCGCCAATATTCGCCGCCACTTTGCGTCATCCCCCCAGACGCTGGATATCAGAAGCACCCCGAAAAAAGGGTATTCCCTTCATCTGAACTGCAAGATGAAGTGCGATTACGGCAAGCCGCTGCCCACAGAGAGTGAACCCTTGCCCGAGCCGGTGAGCGAACCCACGCCCGCTGTGGCTGAGCCGTCATCGTCGACATCACCACGGTCTGAGAATGAGGCTATCAGAGAGCCTGTTTCTGCCGCGGCCAGTTCCTTCTCTGAGCGTGCCAAACTCGCTTTTCTAAGCGGTATCGGGCGGCCGATGCTGGTCAGGAGTCTGGTTTACGTCAATCTGGTACTGGCTGTGCTGGTGCTGTTTGCCGCCAGTTATCTCCATTTCGAGTGGCTCCATGTGCAGTGTGCCGACTCGCCGACCGGCGTTGTTTGCCAGATGGAAGCCAGGAGTGACGTGCCGCCAGTCAAACCGGCATCGCTGGTGCTGGTCTCCGGCCACAAGGTCCGCGTGCTTTCCTATAAAGAGCTCGAAAAAACGCTGTAAGGGATCTCTGATGAAACGAACGCTGAAAAATACCTTGCTGCTGTTACCACTGCTTTTGGTGCTGCTGTTTGTGGTCGGGATGTTTATCAACAGTCTGGGCTGCCATTACGATCTGAAAATGTCGGCCAACGGGGTCAACTATCACGGGGTGTGTCGCTGGGGAAAAATCACCGTGATTGAAGAGGAGGAAGCAACCAGGGAGAAGTGGCGGGTGACCGGTTTTCAACTGACCTTCTTCAACCAGCTTGTTTACCTCATCGACAGTCGTACCCAGCTGCACGAGTCGGGTGACGATGACTCCTATCTCAACGAGTACAACCTGATCCAGTCGCAATATGCGCTGGTCAATTACGCCTGGGTGCCGCTGACCGAAAACAAGGTGGCGATCTTCCAGCGCGACCCGGTGCACGAGGTCGTGATTGCCCAGAGAGATGGCTGGTTCGATCTCTACCGCTGGTTCTTCCCCCCGGCACCGCTGGTGCCTGTTCAGCCGCAAAGCGCAGGCGCGGAGTGACTCGCTAGTTTCTGAGCAGTTTGCACCAGGGGCCGGTGACCTCGCAGTGGCCGGTCTCGTCGCTGTTTTGCCAGCCCAGTCGATGGTAGAAGGCTAATGCCGCCGTGTTGCGGGTCGCCACCTTGAGCGAGCCGCGTGGCGAATCAGCGAGGCCCCGCTCAAGCAGGGCGCGCCCGATCCCCTGACCGTGCCAGTCGCTTGACACATAGAGGTGATGGACGAAGTGATCGGGCTGCCAGATGGCGATAAAGCCGCAGATATTGCCCCCCTGTTCGGCCACCCACACCTGTTCACCTTTGGTCTGTTCCTCGAAATCCTCGAGCTGGAAGCGGGCGGGATCGACCCAGTGAAAAGTGTGGCGGCGGCTCTTTAAAAACAGCCGGGCCAGTTGGGGAATGTCTTGTTCTTCCATGAGCCGGATCATGATGACCTCCCGGGTCAAGTCTCTGTTCGCTGAGGCAACCGCGTGGCGGCAGCTTAATCTGATGCAAATGACAAGGGTGTGATTAAGCTCTGTCCATTGTATTTGCCATGGGGCTATACTGCCGGAGTCCCATGTATGGATGGCTTGAGGATCGCTGATTTATGGACAATAAACAGATTGAAGGCAACATTTTTGTTCCGGCGCACATAGACGATGTCTGGCACGCCTGGACCACCGAGAGCGGTCTGCGCAGTTTTCTGGCTCCCGAGTGTTTGATGGTGGCCGAACCGAATGGCCCTTTCGAGATCTACTTCAGGCCTGATGCTCCCTTGGGTGAGCGTGGCAGCGAAGGGTGCCGGGTCATGGCCGTCATGCCCTATGACCTGCTCAGTTTCAGCTGGAATTTCCCACCTAGCCTACCACATATCCGCCAGCAGAAAACCCAGGTGTGCCTGCGTTTTGTGCCGGAAGGGCAGGGTACTCGCCTCTACTTCCTGCAGAGCGGTTGGGCCAACGATCCGGATTGGGATCAGGGTTATGCCTATTTTCGGGAAGAGTGGCTGGAGACCAGCCTGCCACGGTTGCAGTACCGTTTTACCCACGGCCCCATCGACTGGAACAATCCGCCCGACAAGGCGCAGTTGAAGGCGCTGGCTCAGTAATCCCGGATATCAGACATAAAAAAAACCGGCCAAAAGGCCGGTTGAAACAGTTCAGGCTTGTCAGGTGACAAACGTATCCAGCGGATGAGAGTCGCTTTCCACTCCTTGTGAAGCACAACCCTCTTGGTTACGTGCAGCTACTTTATGCCATTCACACTGAATCGAGGCTGAACCATGGATGATCCCGCCTCATGCCCCCCTTCAATCAGATGCTGATCCCCATCGACTGGCGCAAGTAAGCGCCCGCGCCGAGCAGCCCCGGCCCTTCGTGGGTGATCAGATATACCGGGATCTCCTTGAGGTAGGACTTGAAGCGCCCCTTGTCTTCAAAGGCGACCCGGAAACCGGAGCCGGTAAAGAACTCCTGAAAGCGTGGCACTATGCCGCCAGCGATATAGATGCCGCCGTAGGTACCCATATTGAGCGCCAGATTGCCGGCAAAGCGGCCCATCAGCACGCAGAACAGGCTCAAGGTGCGACGGCAATCGAGACACTCCCCGGCCAGTGCGCGCTCGGTGATGTCTTTGGGGGCGAATGGCTCGGGCTCACGACCATCGGATTTCACCAGCCCGCGATAGAGATTGACCAGACCCGGGCCGGAGAGAAAACGCTCGGCCGAGACATGACCCAGTTCGCCTCGCATCACCTGCAGCACCGCATCTTCCTCTTCGGTGTTGGCGGCAAAATCCACATGACCCCCTTCACCCGGCAGACTCAGCCACTGCTCGCCCGCCTTGACCAGATGCGCTACCCCAAGGCCGGTGCCCGCACCATAGATGGCGATGGGTTTGCCAGCCACCGGCGCCGCGCCACCCAGCTGGATGCGATCCGATTCAGCCAGTACCGGCACCGCCATCGAGACGGCGGTGAAGTCGTTGATCACCTGCAGGCGAGCCAGCCCGAGATTGCTCTGCATCTCGCTGATGGAGAACTCCCAGCTGTGGTTGGTCATGGCGACCCAGTCACCGTTGATGGGGCAGGCGATGGCGATGCAGGCTTCACCTACCGCTACTTTGTGTTCGTCCAGATAGAGGCGTACCACTGTTTCAAGGCTGGGATGGGCCAGACCTGAGTAGGTCTTTGCCTGAGAGATAGTACCGGTGGCCAGCTCACACAGGGCCAGACGCGCATTGGTGCCGCCGACATCGCCGACCAGCGCATGGGTATGCTGCATAACAACTCCTTCGTTACAGGATGGGGACGACCGTAGTGTCCCGAGATTATTGTTGGATTATGACGGCCCATTCTATCCGAGCCGGGCCCCGCTCACTCGCCGGATCGATACAAACGTGCGCCTGCTCACAGTGTTGTTGCTTTGCAACATTTGTAAGCGCTTTCACGGCAAGGTGACGTTTTGTAACGAAAAGTACGAAATAATTAGAGATGAGTCATACTTTGTATGGCAGGCGTTAGTTGCCATAACCGCTTGTCTTGTATAGTCCTTAGCTTGATTGGAAACCTGCTTAGCCGTAGATTGAGTGCAAAGACACTGAAGCTAAATTACAAAAACGCCTGGTGGTGATGATGAATACCCTTGATAAAATTACGAACAACTTGGAAAGTTTCAGTAAATCAGAACGCAAGGTTGCCGAGGTGATCCTGGCGTCTCCCCAGACCGCTATCCACTCCAGCATCGCCGCCCTGGCCAAGATGGCCGACGTCAGTGAACCGACCGTCAACCGCTTTTGCCGCCGTCTCGATACCAAAGGCTTTCCCGATTTCAAACTTCATCTGGCCCAGAGCCTGACCAATGGCACCCCTTACGTAAATCGCCACGTGGAAGCGGAAGACGGGCCGGATACCTACACCGCCAAGATCTTCGAATCCACCATGGCCTGTCTGGATGCCGCCAAAAACAGTCTGGATATCTCCGCCATCAACCGTTGTGTCGATATCCTGACCCAGTCCAAGAAGATCAGCTTCTTTGGCCTGGGTGCTTCCTCCGCCGTTGCGCGCGATGCCCAGAACAAATTCTTCCGCTTCAATATTCCGGTGGTGAGCTTTGAGGACATCGTCATGATGCGCATGAGCTGCATCAACAGCAGCGAAGGGGATGTGGTGGTGCTGATCTCCCACACTGGCCGCACCAAGGCGCTGGTCGAAATCGCCGCGCTGGCCCGCGAGAACGATGCCACCGTGATCGGCATGACGGCCAAGGATTCCCCGCTGGCGCGTGAGTGCAATCTGGTGCTCTCCATGGATGTGCCGGAAGATACCGATGTCTATATGCCGATGGCATCCCGCATTGCCCAGCTGGCGCTGGTGGATGTACTGGCGACCGGTTTTACCCTGCGCCGGGGGATGAAATTTCGCGAAAATCTGAAAAAAGTGAAAGAGGGATTGCGCGAATCCCGCTTCGAAACCCCGCACTCTTCCTGAACCGTCGGGGGCTCCGGCCCCCGACTGTCTATGCCACCCGCCTTGGTGTAGTATTGTAATTTAATAACAAAAACCACCCAGATGGTTTGCAAACGGGTGCATCGAGCCATGGGCTTGATGGGGCAGAATCTCAAGTCATATCAACTTCATATTGGAGTCTTTCATGCCTAGACGTACAAAGATTGTAACCACACTCGGTCCGGCTACCGACCGCGAAGGGATCCTCGAAGGGATCATCCGCGCCGGGGCTGACATGGTGCGGATGAACTTCTCTCACGGCACTGCTGAAGACCATATCCTGCGCGCCAATCAGGTGCGTGACATTGCTGCCAAGCTCGGTCGTCACGTCGCCATCATGGGTGATCTGCAAGGCCCGAAAATCCGTGTTTCCACTTTCAAGGATGGCAAAGTCTATCTGGCCATCGGTGACAAGTTCATTCTCGACGCGGCACTCGGCAAGGGTGAAGGCTGTCAGGAGCAGGTCGGCATCGACTACAAGAGCCTGCCAAACGATGTGGTACCGGGCGACATCCTGCTGCTGGACGATGGCCGTGTGCAACTGAAAGTCGAGCAGGTTGAAGGCACCCGCATTCACACCACGGTGACCGTGGCCGGGCCGCTCTCCAACAACAAGGGTATCAACAAGAAAGGGGGCGGTCTCTCCGCACCGGCCCTGACCGAGAAAGACAAGGAAGACATCAAGACCGCGGCCCTGATGAACGTCGACTACCTGGCGGTCTCCTTCCCGCGCTGTGGCGATGATCTGCGCTACGCCCGTGAACTGGCTCGTGAAGCAGGCTCCAACGCCAAGATCGTGGCCAAGGTCGAGCGTGCCGAAACCGTCGCGACCGATGAGGCGATGGAAGACATCATCCTCGGTTCCGATGCCGTCATGGTCGCCCGTGGCGATCTCGGTGTCGAAATCGGTGACCCCGAGCTGGTTGGCGTGCAGAAGAAGCTGATCCGTCACTCCCGTCGTCTGAACCGCGTGGTGATTACCGCGACCCAGATGATGGAGTCGATGATCAACGCGCCGCTGCCGACCCGTGCCGAAGTGATGGACGTGGCCAACGCCGTGCTGGATGGTACCGATGCGGTGATGCTCTCTGCCGAAACCGCCGCTGGTCAGTTCCCCATCGAGACCGTGACCTCCATGGCGAGCGTCTGTGTCGGTGCCGAGAAGCACCCGAGCCTGAACGTCTCCAACCATCGCATGAACTACACCTTCACCTCGGTGGAAGAGGCGGTGGCCATGTCCACCATGTATGCCGCCAACCACCTGGAAGGGGTCAAGGCGATCGTGGCGCTGACTGAATCCGGCACCACCCCGCTGCTGATGTCCCGTATCAGCTCCGGTCTGCCGATCTTCGCCATGTCTCCCCACAACAAGACCCTGGCCTGGACCAACCTCTACCGTGGCGTTACCCCGGTGATGTTTGACGGTGACGAGACCAAGCCGGTCTACGAAGTGTGTCGCGACGCGCTGGACGTGCTCAAGGCCAAAGGCCTGCTGCAGAGCGGCGACATGGTGCTGCTGACTCACGGTGACAAGATGGAAACCGTGGGCAGTACCAACACCTGCAAGGTGATGATGGTCGAATAAGCACCCCGGCCTGTGCTGTCATCAAAGCTGTTCGCTATTGGCGAGCAGCTTTTTTTTTGGTTGCCACAAGGGTTTGTGTGCCAAGTGTGAGGTGAGGATGGACTCAATGATTGCCTCAATGGCGCGTCGTCCCGATAATGCGGGATGACCTTCGCACGACATGCACGACAAACCTGTTTATGTTGGCCATCACCCGAGCTCCGGGTGAGAGGGCGGGTAAACGGGTAACACGGAATGGGAGCAAGAAGATGAACAATCGCAACTGGTTGCTGGCCTTGTCACTGAGTCTGGCCTTCTCACCCTGTTATGCCGACTGGGCCAAGCTCAAGGCCGCCGCCTCCGATCTCGGGACGGCGGTGAGCGAGACCGGCAAGGAGGTGTGGCAGGATGTCAGCGATTTTTCCAAGAAGAGCTGGGCCTCCATCTCCGCCTGGGGTGAGGATGCTTTCAACACCGCCGGGGTCTGGACCGACAAGAGCATCGCGACCGGCAAGGAGTGGTTGAAAGTCGCCGACAAGAAGCTCGACGAGATGTTGAATCCCAAGACGGCGCAAGAGGCACGGCTGGCCCTCAACACCATGGCAGATACCGCACTGGTGCGGCTGTTCAACGAGCAACCCTCTGCCAAGTTGCTGTTTGACAAGGCTTATGGCTATGCGGTGTTCGATTCGCGCAAGTTCTCCCTGATGCTGCATACCAATCAGGGCGCCGGGGTGGCGGTCAATCGCAAAAACGGCAAGCACACCTATATGAAGATGTTTGGCGCGGGTCTGGCGGCCGGGATCGGCGGCAAGTTCTATCAGCAGGTGATCCTGTTCGAAGACAAGGCCCGCTTCGATGCCTTCGTGGCGCAGGGTTGGGAGGCCACCTCCGAAGTTGGGGTGGTGGCCGGCAAGGAGAGTGCCGAGCTGACAGCCAAATACAACGGCGGCATGGCGATCTACCAGATTGGCGAGAAAGGTCTGTTGTTTGATGCCAATATATCCGGCTCCAAATACTGGATCGACAAGGATCTGACCCAGTAATTGATCGTGCTTTGAGCGATCGCACGTTTTTCTTTGTTCACAGTGAGTTGCTGTCTGTTTAAACGCAACAACTTGCAGTAAAAGAGGGCCACTGGCCCTCTTTTACGTGGGCGCCAGCAATATTTATCAACAGAACAAGGAGAGTGGCATGGTACAAGCAACGGAACCGGGTGGGATGGCGATGATCCCGAGTCGAGAGTGGGACACGCAGAGTATCTATCTGCGTCTGCAGGATGGCATCCCCATGGTCTTCTGGGTCAAGGGGGAACAGGTCTTTCCCCTCGAACCCGGCCCGGCAGGATCGGAATATCGGGGGCATTTTGGCTGGGGGCAGGCCGATGAGGCGACGATGGCCCTGGCGCAGGCGATTATCGCCAGGCTGGTGGTGGAGGGATTGATCTCGTCCGAGCGGGCAGTGAGTCGTGCGGTGTACCTTCACGACGAAGTGCTGGTCAAGCTACCCGCCGGAGAACATTACGATCTGCATCTTAGCTATCTGAGGCTGTTATTTGGTGAGGATGGCGTACCGCGCCCGTGAGTGATGCGGGCTCCTCATCCGTGGTCTGTGAATACCCTATTCCCCTGGCTTGAAAGTATTTTTCCTGATTGGCACTTTTATTGCTTTAAGCCAGTCAGCGTCAATGAATTGTCTGGGGATGGAAAATGGAAATAAGTGCAAGCAGCCTGATGCAAGAGATGCAGGCGCTCAAGATTGAAGCAGGCGCAACGCCGCTGGCACAGCCCGGTCGTCCGGTGACATCCGACTTTGGTCAGCTGCTGCAACAGGCGCTGGGCAACGTCAACGAGCTGCAAGGCGCCGCCAATGATCTGCGCACCCGTTTCGATATGGGCGACAAGTCGGTGGATCTGGCCGAGGTCATGATCGCTGGCCAAAAATCTTCCATCGCCTTTGAAGCCACGGTACAGGTGCGCAACAAGATGGTCGATGCCTACAAGACCATCATGAACATGCCGGTATAAGTGATTACTGAACATCATGAACATGTCAGCAATAAGGACATAAATCGTGGCTACTGACCAAAACGGCGATCTGCTGATAAACGATGAGGGCACCGCCGCCCTCGATGAAAATGAGCAGAAGAGTTCGGCGCTGGGATTCCTGTCCAATACCGATGTACTGCGACAAATCACCCTGATCCTGGGGCTTGCCATCTGTCTGGCTATCGCGGTGTTTATCCTGCTGTGGGGCAAGGAGCCGGACATGCGTCCCCTCGGCACCTACACCACCCAGGAGCTGGTCAAGACCCTCGACTTCCTCGATCAGCAGAAGATCCCCTACGAGGTGGATGGCAAGAGCGTACTGGTCAACGCCGAAAATTACGCCACTATCCAGCTTGCTCTGACCCGTGCCGGTCTCGCCAATGCCGCCGATACCAGCATTGGTGGTGAAGATATTCTGCTGAAAGATTCCAGTTTCGGGGTCAGCCAGCGGATGGAGGGTGAGCGCCTCAAGCTGAGCCGCGAGCGCCAGCTGGCGAGCGCCATCGAGCAGTTCCAGAATGTGGCCAAAGCTCAGGTGCTGCTGGCCATTCCCAAAGACAACGTCTTCGCCCGCAACGAACGCAAACCCAGTGCCACCGTGGTGCTCAACCTGAAAGGGGCGGCCCTGGGGCAGGGAGAGGTGGACTCCATCGTCGACATGGTGGCCTCTGCCGTTCATGGCCTCGAACCGACCCGCGTGACCGTCACCGACCAGAACGGTCGCCTGCTCAACTCTGGCTCGCAAGACCCGGTCTCTGCCCAGACTCGCAAAGAGTTTGCCATGCAGCAGAAACAGGAGCTGGAGTACAAACAAAAAATTGACGCCATCCTGATCCCGGTGCTGGGGGCCGACAACTATACGGCGGAAGTGGATCTCTCCCTCGACTTCTCCCAGCAGGAGCAGACTCGCAAAACTTACAACCCCGACCTGCCTGCGGTGCGCTCCGAAATGACCATGGAAGAGAACAGCGCCAATGGCAGCAGCGGTGGCGTGCCCGGCGCCCTCTCCAACCAGCCGCCTGCTGCGTCCAACATTCCCGAGCAGGCCACCGGTGGCGATGGCGCAGGGGCAGCTTCTTCCGGCCGTTCCCGCAAAGAGGCGACCCGCAACTTTGAACTGGATACCACCGTCAGCCATACCCGTCGCCAGATGGGCGGTATTCGCCGCATGACCGTCTCGGTCGCGGTAGACTATAAATCAGTGCCCGGTGCCGATGGGGCCGTGACCCGCGAAGCGCGCAGTCAGGCCGAGATCGATACCTTGCGCCGTCTGCTGAGCGGTGGCCTTGGCTTTGATGTGACCCGTGGTGATACCCTAGAGGTGGTCGCCATTCCGTTCAATCGTCCCGAGCTGGAAACGGTTGCCGACTTGCCGATTTATGATCAGCCCTGGTTCTGGCGTGCGGTGCGCATCGCCGCCTCGGTACTGGTGATCATCGTCTTGATCGTCACCGTGATTCGCCCCATGCTCAAGCGACTGCTCTATCCGGATGCCAAACCGGAAGGGGAGCTGGATTTTGACAACCACACCGTACTGGGTGGCGACGACGAGTTGAGCCTGCTGTCAGCCCAGGTCGAGAACGATCAGGTATTCGGTGTACGCGACGGTCAGCTCAAGCTGCCTGATCTGCACCGTGATGAAGACTTGCTCAAGGCGGTCCGTGCGCTGGTAGCGAACGAGCCGGATCTGGCCGCTCAGGTCATTAAAGAATGGGTAACGAACAAAGATGCCTGAAGAAAAGAAGAGCCAGGTTACCGGCAATGACATCACCGACAGTCAGCGCCAGATCCTCGACCAGATGTCGGGGATGGAGATGGCTGCGGTGCTGATGCTGAGCCTCAATGAAGAGGATGCCGCCCAGATCTTCCGTCATCTCGAGCCCAAGCAGGTGCAGCGGCTCGGTATGTCGATGGCCTCCATGTCCGACTTCAGTCACGATCGGGTGGCGGCGGTGCACCGTCAATTCATCGACGATATCCAGAAGTACACCAACATCGGTATCGGCAGCGAAGACTTCGTGCGCAAGGCCTTGGTGGCGGCCCTTGGCGAGGACAAGGCGAGCAATCTGGTGGACCAGATCATTCTCGGTTCCGGTGCCCGCGGCCTCGATTCGCTCAAGTGGATGGATGCCCGTCAGGTGGCCAGCATCATCCAGAACGAACACCCGCAGATCCAGACCATAGTGCTCTCCTATCTGGAACCGGAGCAATCCGCCGAGATCCTGAGCCAGTTCCCGGAGCAGGTGCGCCTCGATCTGGTGATGCGTATCGCCAACCTCGAAGAGGTACAACCGGCGGCACTGCAAGAGTTGAACGACATCATGGAGAAACAGTTCGCCGGTGCGGCCGGCGCTCAGGCAGCCAAGATGGGCGGCCTGAAGGCGGCGGCCAACATCATGAACTACCTGGATACCAATATCGAAGGCCAGCTGATGGACTCCATCCGCGAGTCGGACGAAGAGATGAGCCAGCAGATCCAGGATTTGATGTTCGTGTTCGAAAACCTCATCGATGTGGACGACCGCGGCATCCAGACCATGCTGCGGGAAGTACCGGGGGATCTGCTGCAGCGCGCCCTCAAGGGCTCCGACGATCAGATGCGCGAGAAGATCTTCAAGAACATGTCCAAACGGGCGGCCGAGATGCTGGCGGACGATCTGGAGGCCATGGGGCCTATCCGGGTCTCCGAAGTGGAAGCGGCCCAGAAAGAGATCCTCTCCATCGCCCGCCGTCTGGCGGATGCTGGCGAGATCATGCTGGGTGCCGGTGGTGGTGAGGAGTTCCTCTAAGCCATGGCCCATAAACAGAATCGCGATGCCAAACCCGCATCAGAGGAGCCGCGCAAAGCATGAACAACAAACTGCGTGGTTATGTGCGCCCCGACGGCGATGATGCCCGGGTAGAGACCTGGGGCTGGCCCGAGATGGCCGTCGAGGTGGAGCCGGGTGCGCCCACCAATGCCCTCGGCCTGGCCCCTGACTGGTATCAGCAGGAAGAGGAGGTGGTGGAGCCGGAGCCCGAACAGGAGCCGACCCCCAGCATCACCGCTGAAGAGCTCGAAGCGATCCGTCAGGCCGCCTGGGAAGAGGGAATGGCCGAGGGACGCGAGTCCGGTTATGCCAAGGGGATGGAAGAGGGCAAGCTGGAAGGATTGCAACAGGGCCACTCTGCCGGTCTCGAACAGGGGCGCGAGGAGGGGCTGGCCATGGGCCGCGAGCTGGTGGAGCAGGAGATCGCCCACTGGCAGGGGCTCGCCGCCCGCCTTGCCAATCCGCTTAACGAGCTGGATCAGGCGGTGGAGCAGCAGCTGGTCTCGCTGGTGATGCAACTGGCCCGCGCGCTCATTCGTCACGAAGCAGAGACCTCGCCCCGCATTCTGCTGGAGGCGCTTAAAGAGGGGCTGGCGTTGTTGCCCGCCGCCGAGCAGGGGGTGACCCTGATGCTGCATCCCGACGATATCGCACGCATCGAGCAGGCATTTGGCGCCGAAGAGTGCGCCAAGCGCCACTGGCGATTGCAGAGCGATCCCACCCTCTCCCCCGGCGATCTGCAACTGGCGACCGAGCTCTCCAGCATCGATCTGACCCTCTCCGGGCGCATCGATCAGCTGCTGCGCAACTTCTTGCGGGACAATGCGTCGCAGAACCCGGCTTCGCCGGACTCACGCCCATAACCGATGCCGGACGTTGCCGTCCGGCTGCACTTTTTAGCTTCCAGGAGGCCAGATGAGCGGCTCGCTACTGAACCGGTTGCAGGGGTACAAGGTACGCGACAGCGCCCCCAAACCGCCGGTTGCCGGCAAATTGACCCGGGTGGTGGGGCTGACCCTCGAAGCCATCGGCTGCCGCGCCGCCATCGGTGCGCTGTGCCGCATCGATACCCAGGACGGCATGCTGGAAGCAGAAGTCGTGGGCTTCTCCGGCGATCGCCTGTTTCTGATGCCGAGCGAACAGCTCAAGGGGGTGATCCCCGGTGCCCGGGTGGTGCCCATCACCGAAGAGCACGGCATTCCGGTTGGCATGAACCTGCTTGGTCGGGTCATCGACGGCATCGGCCAGCCACTCGATGGCCTCGGCCCCATTCTCTCCTCCCAGACCGTGCAGTTTGCCCAGCACCGCATCAATCCGCTCTCTCGCCGCCCGATCCATCAGCCGATGGACGTGGGGGTACGCGCCATCAATGCCGTGCTGACGGTCGGTCAGGGCCAGCGGATGGGGCTGTTCGCCGGTTCCGGTGTCGGTAAATCGGTGCTGCTTGGCATGATGACCCGTGGCTCGGTAGCAGATGTGGTGGTGGTCGGCCTCATCGGTGAACGGGGCCGGGAAGTGAAAGAGTTTATCGAAGACATTCTGGGAGAGGAGGGGCGTGCCCGCTCCGTGGTGGTGGCGGCTCCCGCCGATGCCTCGCCGCTGATGCGGCTCAAGGGGTGTGAAACGGCGCTGGCCATCGCCGAGTATTTCCGCGATCAGGGGCTCAACGTGTTGCTCTTGATGGATTCACTGACCCGTTACGCCCAGGCCCAGCGTGAAATCGCGCTGGCGGTGGGCGAGCCGCCAGCGACCAAGGGCTATCCACCGTCGGTATTTGCCAAATTACCGGCGCTGGTGGAGCGGGCGGGTAACGGCAGTGATGGTCAGGGCTCCATCACCGCTTTCTTCACCGTGCTGACCGAGGGGGATGACCTGCAAGACCCCATTGCCGATGCGGCGCGGGCGATCCTCGATGGCCATATCGTGCTGTCGCGCGAGCTGGCCGATGCGGGCCACTATCCAGCCATCGATATCGAGAAGTCCATCAGCCGGGTCATGCCCATGGTCACTTCGCCGGAACATATGGATCTGGCGCGCACTCTCAAGCAGTTCTACTCCCTCTATCAGCAGAACCGTGATCTCATCACCATCGGTGCCTACAGTCAGGGCTCCGATCCGCGCATCGACCGCGCCATCATTCAAAAACCCTATCTGGATCAGTTCTTGCAGCAGGGTATGCGTGAGGTCATTCACTACGATGATGGCCTGCAAGCCTTGCAGATGGTGGCGATGCCATTGATGCGCTGATGATGGTCGGTAACAGAGAGGTCGACGATGAGTAGAGGGTTGGTATTGTTGGCCGAGCGGTTGGTGGAGGCGGAGCAACAGTGTGCGCTGGCGCTGGTGAAGGCGCAGCAGGATCTCAAGCTGTTCATGGATCAGCAAAATGCCCTCAACCAGTACCGCCAGATCTATCACCAGCAGTGGACCGATCGTGGCCTGCAGGGGATTTCGCCCCAGCAAAACAGCCAGTATCACGCCTTTATCAACAAGCTCGAACAGGCGGCGACCCAGCAGTACGAAGGGGTGTTGCAGGTGCGTCAGGCCCTTGAGCTGCGCCGTGAAGAGTGGCTGGCGGCCCAGCAGCGGCGCAAGGCGGTAGAGCTGCTGCTGGAGAAGCAGGCGAGCCGCGAGCAGCAGAAAGCCCAGCGTCAGGAGCAGAAGATGCTGGATGAGTACGCCATGTTGCGGCGCTTTCATCAATCTGGCCTGTAACTTGCTTTGATCTGGACATTGTCGGCGGCCATCTCTTTGGGGGCCACCAGAATTCAGGGATCCCATCATGATGCAGACACTGTTGACACAAACGCCTTCGGCTCCGGCCAACGGGTTGGACAAAGCGCCTCTGAGCGGTTCCGTCGAGAGCAAAAGCATCGATGGGGGAACCAGCAGTGACAGCAAGGGGGATTTCGCTACCCTGATTGTCAAGGCTCAGAACTGCGAACAGGGCGCCGCCGAGGCCAGTCAGGGCGATAACAATGTCCGATCAGCCAAATCTTTGGCGACCGAGAGCGCCTCTCCCAAAGAGGAGGCCAGCAAGGAGCAGGATCCTGACGCCGACAGCAAGGTGGAGGAGGTTCCCGCCACCGACTTTCTGCTGCGCCTGCAAGACTCCCTCAAGCTCGATACCTCGCTAGTGACACCCCAGCTGGCTGTGGCGGCCCAACAGAGCACCACTGCGGTAGACGGCAATCCGTTGCCGCAAGAGGGTGAGCAGGAGGGTATTGCGCTTGATGAAAGCGAGCCAGCCCCTGCCGCTGCCAGGATTGCCCAACAACTTGCCGGTCAGACCAGGGCGCAATCGCCGCTGGCCACGACCGCCCAATCGACTCCTGAATCCACCGTATCGCCCTCTGCGGCGCGAGTAGTGGCGCAGGGCGACGCCTCTTCTGCCGTTCTCTCCTCTGAAGGTGAAGATGCCGCCACTACTGCGGATGGGCAGTCCGGGGAAAAAGCCTCTGCCAAGGGAGACACCCCCGCGGATGGCAAGCACACCAAGCCCCTCACGGGGGCCGAGCGGATGGCCCAGCTGGCCAAGGTGCTGCCGGTCGATGAGTCGGGCAGTACCACCAAACCCGCTGAGTCACTCGCAACAAAAGAAACGGACGACAGTAAATCCGACTCCGCAGCCAGCAGCGCCGTGACCGGCAAGGGACAGACGGCGCAAGCCGCGACTCAGGGGGCTGCGCTCAAGGCATTCAGCGAGGGGCTCAAGCAACCTGATGCGGGCACCGTAACCACTGCCACCACCGCAGAGAACACTGGTATGGCTGGCAAGGGGGCAGAAAAGAGTGACGCCGAGGGAAGCCAGCCGCCAGCCACAGCCGCCAATCAAGGTTCGGCGTCCGTGACGACGGCGCAAAGTGCCGCAGCCCAGAGCAGCGTGACGCCAAATGCTACAACTCAGACTGATAGCGCTGCCGCCCCGGTGATGGTGGCGCCGCAGCAGATGTTGGCGCAGGCCGAATCTCAGGGGCCGCAAGCGCCGCTGTCGAGCATCGCAGCCGGTATCAAGCAGATGGAAGTGACGGGCACCGACGAGGTGCGCAAAGCGGTACAGATGGAGGTGAAACCGAAGGCCGGTGAGGCGGAGAAGAGTCTTGTCGCTACGACATCGAGCAGCGAGAGCAGCCAGAGCCAGACCGTACAGCATGGCCAGAACAGTCAGCCCCAACCCCAGGTGGCCGACAGCCGGGCGCCCGCCACCGAGGGCATGCTGCGCCGTGAACCGCAGAATTTACCCCATTTGAAGCTGGCCAGTCAGGAAGCGCCTGCCGAATTGCACCAGAAGGTCAACGTGATGCTGGCCGAAAAACTGCAACAGGCGGAAATTCAGCTCGACCCCCTCGGCCTTGGCAAGATGAAGATCCAGATCCAGATTGGGGCCGACAGCCAGGCCAACGTCCATTTCGTGGTACAACATGGACAGACCCGCGAGATGCTGGAGCAGGCGATGCCCCGGCTGCGTGACATGCTGGCAGGGCAGGGGATCCAGCTTGGCCAGACGCAGGTTCAACAGCAGTCGCAGCAACAGCAACAACAGGGTCAGCCTACCTTTAGCGGGCAGGGGCAGCAGGGTCAGAGTGGCGGTCAGTCACATGCCGGTAACGGGCTGGTTGAGGGTGAACCCACCACTGCCAACCTCAGTTTGCTGGTGGAATCGACAAACGGTTCCGGAATTGATTTCTATGCTTGATGCAATCCCGAGTAAGTTTATGATATCGAACAAGTTTGAGACTAGGGTGGACAAGGGATGGCTGACGATAACGAGTTGACGCTAAAAGACCCGGCTGCGGGCAAGAAAAAGAAGCTGATCATTATCATTGCCCTGGCGGTTATTTTGCTGGGCGGTGGCGGTGCTGGTGCCTTCCTGATGCTCTCCGGTTCGGAGAAACCGCCCGCTGAAACGGCGGAGGGTGCAGAGGGCAAGCCCAAGGTGGAAGCGCCTCAACCCTCCCTGTATGTGGGGATGCCGCGACCCTTTGTCTTTAACGTCGCGGGTGCCCAGCGGGATAGACTGGTGCAGATCAAGATCCAGCTGATGGTGCGCGGTGCTGCCGACGAAACGCTGGCCAAACAGAATATCCCCCTGATTGAAGGTACCTTGCTGCGGGTATTCAGTGCAGCCAGTGCCGAACAGCTGATGACCTTCGAAGGTAAAGAGAAGCTGCGCAAGGATTCACTGGAAGAGTGCCGTCGGGTGCTCAAGGACTTGGTCTCTTCCCCCGTTATCGAACAAGTGCTGTTTACCGGCTTTGTGATGCAGTAGGTGGAAGCGTGAGCGATCTGTTAAGTCAGGACGAAATTGATGCCCTCTTGCACGGTGTCGATGATGTCGAAGAGGAAGAGATAGGCTCGGCGGGGGATCCCGGCGTTGCCCAGTTTGACTTCTCCTCCCAGGACCGCATCGTCCGTGGTCGCATGCCGACGCTGGAGCTGGTGAACGAACGTTTCGCTCGCCATATGCGGATCAGCCTGTTCAACATGATGCGTCGCACCGCCGAGGTCTCCATCAACGGCGTGCAGATGCTCAAGTTTGGCGAGTATGTCCATACCCTGTTTGTACCGACCAGTCTCAACATGGTGCGCTTCCGTCCGCTCAAGGGGACGGCGCTCATCACCATGGAGGCCCGGCTGGTCTTCATCCTGGTGGAGAACTTCTTCGGTGGCGATGGCCGTTATCACGCCAAGATTGAAGGGCGCGAGTTCACCCCGACCGAGCGGCGGATCATCCAGATGCTGCTCAAACTGGTGTTCGAGGATTACAAGGATGCCTGGGCGCCGGTGATGGACGTGGGCTTCGAGTATCTCGACTCGGAAGTGAACCCGGCGATGGCCAACATCGTCAGCCCGACCGAGGTGATCGTGGTCAGCTCGTTCCACATCGAGCTCGATGGCGGTGGCGGCGACTTCCACGTCGCAATGCCCTACTCCATGCTGGAACCGATCCGCGAACTGCTGGATGCCGGTGTGCAGAGTGACAAGGGTGATACCGACGTGCGCTGGAGCAAGGCGCTGCGTGACGAGATCATGGACGTCAAGGTTGGTCTGCGCGCCAAGCTGCTGGAGACCGAACTTACCCTGCGTGAACTGATGGAGCTGCGACCCGGCGATATCATCCCGGTCGAGATGCCGGAAAATCTGCTGGTCTATGTGGAAGATTTGCCCACTTTCCATGCCAAGATGGGCCGCACCAAGGACAATGTGGCGCTCAAGATCACCGACAAGCTCAAGCGCCCGGAAGGGGTCAAGACAGAGATGCATCTGGTGACCCGCGGCGGGGTACGAATTGATGGCGAGGCCGAGCTGGAAGAGCTCGAGCGCAGTATCGAAGATCAACAGCGATAATCGACGGTTTATTGCGGTAAACGGTCACGAAGTAGCATAAGGAAACAAGATGAGCGGAACTGAGGAAGAGGATTTGATGGCTGATGCCTGGGCTGCGGCGCTGGAAGAGCAGGTGATTGCTGAAGCCAAGCCAGCCCTGCTTGAGGAGCTGACCGACGATGCCCCCATCAGTGCCGAGGAGCGGCGCAAGCTCGACACTATTCTCGATATCCCGGTCACCATTGCCATGGAAGTGGGCCGCAGCCAGATCAGCATTCGCAACCTGCTGCAACTGAACCAGGGTTCGGTGGTGGAGCTGGATCGCGTTGCAGGCGAGCCGCTGGACGTATTGGTCAACGGCACCCTGATCGCTCACGGCGAGGTGGTGGTGGTGAACGACAAGTTCGGTATTCGCCTGACCGACGTCATCAGCCAGATTGAACGGATCAAGAAGCTCAAATGACGCGCCTCCTGTTGTTATTGCTGCCTGTTCCGGCCTTTGCCGAGACAGTGGCATCCGCCAATGCGCCCAGTCTGAGCTCCTGGTTGCTCTCCAGTCTGATGGTGATCGGTCTCATTCTGGTGCTGGGCTTTCTGCTCAAGAAGAGCAAGCTGGCGACCGCTATGGGTGGCGGCCAGATGCGGGTCATCGCCTCGTTGCCGGTGGGTTACAAAGAGAAGCTGCTGGTGGTCAAGGTAGGGGAACAGCAGTTGCTGGTTGGCGTAACGCCGCAGCAGGTCAACTTCCTCTATCGACTGGAACAGCCGCTGGATGAAAATCAGCCGCAGGCGTTTTCCCAGCAGCTTGGAAAATTGATGGGCAAGCATGAAAAAAGCTAACGGCTTATTGCTGAAAACAGGGCTGCTGGTCGGCCTGCTGCTCCCCCTGTTCTGCTCTTGGCCCGCGCTGGCACAGGACGCCATGTCGGCGGTGACCGTCAAAACCATGGGGGATGGCTCTCAGGAGTACAGCCTGACCCTGCAAGTGCTGGCGCTGATGACAGCGCTCTCCTTCTTGCCGGCCATGGTGATCATGATGACCTCGTTTACCCGCATCATAGTGGTGCTGGGTATCTTGCGTCAGGCGATCGGTCTGCAACAGAGCCCCTCCAACCAGGTGTTGATCGGCATCGCCCTGTTTATGTCGTTCTTCATCATGTCGCCGGTGCTGGATCGCATCAATGATGAGGCGCTGCAGCCCTATCTGGCCGAAACCATTCAGGCAAAAGAGGCGCTGGAGCGGGCCGAGTTGCCCATCCACCAGTTCATGTTGGCTCAGACCCGGATCAAGGATCTCAATACCTTTATGGAGATCGCCAACGTACAGGTGGATAAACCGGCTGATGTGCCGTTGCGGGTGCTGATCCCTGCCTTTGTCACCAGCGAGCTGAAAACCGCCTTCCAGATTGGTTTTATGCTGTTCTTGCCGTTCCTGGTCATCGATCTGGTGGTCGCCAGTATTCTGATGGCGATGGGGATGATGATGCTCTCGCCGATGATCGTCTCGCTGCCCTTCAAGCTGATGCTGTTTGTGATGGTGGATGGCTGGAACCTCATTCTGGGGTCGCTGGCCAACAGTTTCGGACTGGGTGCCGGTTAGCCGGTCGAGCGCAAGGAGCCCGAACATGAGTCCTGAAACCTTTGTCGACGTCTTTCGCGAGGCGCTCTGGCTGGTGACCATCATGGTGTGCGCCGTGATCCTGCCCAGCCTGATGATTGGCTTGGTTGTTGCCATCTTTCAGGCCGCGACCTCCATCAACGAACAGACCCTGAGCTTTCTGCCCCGTCTCATCGTGACGCTGTTTGCGCTGGGGGCGGGCGCTCACTGGGGCTTGCAGAGTCTGATGGACTTCTTCGTACTGATGGTCAACCAAATCCCCGAGGTGGTGGGATGACCTACACAACCGCTCTGATCATGGAGTGGTTGTCTTCGATCCTCTGGCCACTGGCGCGGGTGAGCAGTCTGCTGATGGTGATGGCGGTGTTTGGCAGCCGCCTCGCCCCTGCGCGGGTACGGATGGGGCTGGCTTTGGCCATCACCTTTCTGATCGCCCCGTTGCTTCCGAAAATGCCCCCTATCGAGCTCTTCTCTGCCGGCAGTTTTCTGGTATTGGGCCAGCAGCTACTGATCGGTATTGCCCTTGGTCTGATGACCCAGTTTCTGATGGAGAGCTTCGTGATGGCCGGTCAGGTCATCGCCATGCAAACCAGCCTCGGCTTTGCCACCTTGGTGGATCCGATGAATGGCCAGTCGGCCCCCGTGGTGGGTCAATTCTATCTGATGCTGGCGACCCTGGTGTTTCTGGCGCTGGACGGCCATCTGGTGATGCTGCGGCTGGTGATCCTCAGCTTTGAAACCTTGCCGGTGTCGGACGCTGGACTCACTTTACCGGCCATCCGTACCCTGATCGGTTTTCTCGGAGTGATGTATCAGGCCTCACTGGTGATGGCCCTTTCTGCCATCGTCGCCCTGCTGCTGATCAACTTCGCTTTTGGCGTCATGACCCGGGCGGCGCCGCAGCTCAACATTTTCAGTATCGGTTTTGCGGTCAGCATGATGTCGGGTCTGCTGATCCTCTGGCTCACTATCGGCGGGTTCCTCGGCCACTTCGACATCATGTGGGAGCGGGTGCAGGAGGTCAGCTGCGAGCTGATCAACACCCAGTGCTTCGGGGGCGCTCATGGCTGATACCGACCAGGAACGTACCGAACAACCCACGGGCAAACGACTGCAACAGGCCCGTGAAAAAGGGCAGATAGCACGTTCAAAAGAGTTGGGAACCGCCAGCGTTCTGCTCTCGGCGGTATTTGGCCTGTTGATGCTCAAGGGATCGCTGGCGACCGCCATGATCAAGGTTGTCACCATGGGCTTTACCCTGGATCGGGAGCAGGCTTTCGATCCCAATGCCATGATCGCCATGGTGCCGGCGCTGCTGGGGGAACTGGTGCTTCCGCTGGGGTTGTTGTTTGCGCTGGTGGCGATTGCCGCCTTTATCGGCAACACCCTGATGGGGGGGATGAACTTCTCCACCGAAGCCATGATGCCCAAGATGAGCAAGTTGAGTCCGCTCAGTGGCCTCAAGCGGATGTTCGGGGTGCAGTCGCTGATCGAGCTGGTCAAGTCCATCGCCAAGGTGGTGTTCATCACTCTGTTTGCCTGGTGGATGTTATCCAGCCAGTTCAATCACCTGCTCAACCTCTCCATGGAGGGATTTCCCGGCGGCATTATCGATGCGCTGGAGCTGTTTCTCTGGATGTTGATCATCCTCTGCTGCGCCCTGCTTCCCATCGTGGCCATCGATGTGCCGTTCCAGCAGTGGAACCACATGCGTCAGCTCAAGATGACCAAGCAGGAGGTGAAGGACGAGTTCAGGGACAGCGAAGGCAAGCCCGAGGTAAAAGGCAAGATCCGCCAGTTGCAGATGCAGATGGCGATGCGCCGGATGATGGGCGATGTGCCCAAGGCCGATGTGGTGATCACCAACCCTACCCACTACTCGGTGGCGCTCAAGTATGATGCGGGCAAACCCGGTGCCGCGCCCAAGGTCGTGGCCAAGGGCACCGATGAAATTGCAATGAAGATCAGGGAGATAGCCAGAGAGTACGAGATCCCGATCATGCCGTCACCGGCCTTGACCCGGGCTATCTTCCATTCAACCGAGCTGGGCCACGAGATCCCGGAAGGGCTGTTTGCGGCAGTTGCCCAGGTGCTTGCTTATGTCTTCCAGCTCAAGAAATTCCGCCGTGGTCAGGGGCGTCGTCCCCAGCCGCTGGCCAAGGATCTCCCCATCCCGACCGAATATCGCAAATGACAAAGTTCTGACGTAGTCAAAATAAATCCATTGTATTTCAATGTCTTGTATTGTTGGCTTGATGTTTGCTTTAATCTGGCACCAGCAGGTTGAAATTGAGAAGCGCGATGGAATTCAAGGCAGTATTGGGCCAGTTCAAAGAGTACCGTGGAGTATTGGGCAAAGGCCTTGGTACCCCTCTGCTGGTATTGGCTGCGCTCGGCATGGTGGTGTTGCCCATCCCGCCGTTGATGCTGGATGTGCTCTTCTCCTTCAACATTGCCCTCTCCATCGTGATACTGCTGGTGGCCGTCTATACCCGGCGCCCCCTCGAATTTGCTGCCTTCCCGACCGTACTGTTGCTCGCTACCTTGCTGCGATTGGCGTTGAACGTCGCTTCGACCCGGGTGGTGTTGCTGGAAGGCCATAATGGTACTGCCGCTGCGGGCCATGTGATCGAGGCGTTCGGCAACGTGGTGATCGGCGGCAACTATGCGGTCGGCATCATCGTTTTTACCATCCTGATGATCATCAACTTTGTGGTGATCACCAAGGGTGCCGGGCGGATCGCGGAAGTGAGTGCCCGTTTTACCCTTGATGCGATGCCGGGCAAACAGATGGCTATCGATGCCGATTTGAACGCCGGCCTCATCAATCAGGAAGAGGCGAAGAAGCGTCGCCAGGATGTGACCCAGGAAGCCGACTTTTACGGCTCCATGGACGGTGCCTCAAAGTTTGTCAAAGGGGATGCTATCGCGGGCATCATGATCCTCTTTATCAACATCATTGGTGGCTTCATCATCGGGATGATGCAGCACCAGCTGACCTTCAGCGAGTCTGCCGAAATCTATACCCTGCTGGCCATCGGTGACGGTCTGGTGGCGCAGATCCCCTCCCTGCTGCTCTCCATCGCCGCCGCCATCATAGTGACCCGTCAGAATACCGATCAGGACATGGGGACTGCGGTACTGGGTCAGCTGTTTGATAATCCCAAGGCGCTGATCATCTCTGCCGGCATTCTGCTGATGATGGGGCTGGTGCCGGGGATGCCGCATTTTGCCTTCCTGAGTTTGGGGGCTCTCTCGGCCGCCGGAGCCTGGTGGCTGCTGCGCCGCGAGAAACTGGCGGCCGCCAAAGCGGCCAAGGGCGAGCTGTTGCCTGCCACTGCCGAACAGCCTCATGAGCAGAAAGAGCTGAGTTGGGACGATGTGATGCCGGTGGACATCATCGGGCTTGAAGTAGGCTATCAGCTGATCCCGCTGGTAGATCGCAATCAGGGTGGTGAGCTGCTCAACCGGATCAAAGGGGTACGCAAGAAACTCTCGCAAGAGCTGGGCTTCCTGGTCCCGGCCGTGCACATTCGCGACAATCTGGATCTGGCGCCAAACCAATATCGCATCACCTTGATGGGGGTCAGTACCGGCGAGGCCAATGTCTACCATGATAAAGAGATGGCTATCAATCCGGGGCAGGTATTTGGCCAGATCCAGGGGATAGCCACCCGCGATCCCGCCTTCGGGCTGGAAGCGGTCTGGGTTGCCAAGGAGATGGTCTCTCAGGCACAGACACTGGGTTATACGGTGGTGGATACCGCGACCGTGGTGGCTACCCATCTGAGCCAGATCCTGACCAACCATGCTGCACTGTTGCTGGGTCATGACGAGGTACAACAGCTGCTGGACATGATTGGCAAACATCAGAGCAAGCTGGTCGAAGGGCTGGTGCCGGAAGTGATCAGCATGGGTAACCTGGTGAAGGTATTGCAGAATTTGCTCAATGAAGGCGTGCCAATCCGCGATATGCGCACTATCCTGCAGACCCTGGTTGAATACGCGCCGCGCAGTCCGGATCCGGAAGTGCTCACCGCCGCTTGCCGGATTGCCCTGCGTCGCCTGATTGTGCAGGAGATTGCAGGCCCGGATCCGGAGTTGCCGGTGATTACCTTGGCGCCGGAATTGGAACGTATATTGCATCAATCCCTGCAGGCAGGTGGCGGTGATGGTGCCGGTATTGAACCGGGCTTGGCGGAGCGGATGCAGCGCTCACTGGTGGAGGCCACACAGCGGCAAGAGTTGGAAGGTCAACCTGCCGTGCTGCTGACATCGGGGATCTTGCGCAATACCCTGGCCAAGTTTGTGAAGAATGCCATTCCTGGATTGCGCGTTCTGTCTTATCAGGAAGTGCCCGACGATAAGCAGATTCGCATCGTCAGTGCGGTGGGGCAGAACTAGTTAGCGGAGACGACGGGTGAAGATTAAGCGGTTTTTTGCCAAGGACATGCGAACGGCTCTGGCCGAGGTCAAGGAGACTCTCGGGCCTGACGCCGTCATCATGTCCAACAAAAAAGTCACCGGAGGGGTAGAGATAGTCGCCGCAGTCGATTATCAATCCCAGGTTCCGGGGCCCAAAGATGCGCCGGTTCGCCGTCAGCTGAACGATGAGAGCGTCAATATTTCGTCTGCCGCACGGCAGATGATCCGCCCCGAGCCGACGCCGGCGAAGGAGCAGAACGAACATTATGCCGATACCCTGGCCGCCTTGCTGGCACGCCAGCAGAAGCTCAAGCCGGGCAATGCGGCGCCAATGGGCAACACCCAATCGGCCGGTCTGGCTGCTGCCAATGCAGCGCCCAGAACCTTGGCCGAGCAGGGGCAGTGGGGCGCAGCCCCGGAACCTGCCAAGCCCAAGGCCCGGGTTGCCTCCGGTCAGCGTGCTCCTCAACCTGCCCAGCGGGATCAGGAGATGGAGGGGATGCGCAAGGAGATGGCCAGCATCCGCAAATTGCTGGAGCACCAGATCTCCGGTCTGATGTGGCAAGAGGTGGAGCGCCGCGAACCGATGCGGGCCCTGCTGATCAAAGAGCTCAAGAAGTTGGGCTTTGACGATGCGTTTGCCGATCAACTGGCGGGACTGATCCCCGAAGATATGTCCATCCATCAGGCGATGGCCCAGTTGGCCGAGGTGCTGACGGCCCAGCTCAAGATCAGCGAAGACGAGATTTTGCGTCAGGGCGGCGCGGTTGCGCTGCTTGGTCCGACCGGGGTGGGCAAAACCACCACCATCGCCAAGCTCGCGGCCCGTTTCGCCATGAAGTATGGCGCCGAGCAGGTGGCGCTGATCACCACCGACAACTACCGGATCGGTGCTCATGAACAGCTGCAGACCTATGGCCGCATCATGGGTTGCCCGGTACGCCAGGTGCGTGATGCTGAAGAGCTGGCCAATGCGCTTTATCAGTTCCGCCACCGTCGGCTGGTACTTATCGATACGGCCGGGGTGGGTCAGCGGGATATCCGCCTGACCGAGCAGCTCGATACCCTAGTCAAAAATGCCAAGGTGCGGATCCGCAGCTATCTGGTGATGTCGGCAACCTCCCAGCGTCGGGTGATGCAGGAGGCGGTGGACCATTTCCGGCGTATTCCATTAAGCGGCTGCATACTTACCAAATTGGATGAAAGTCTGAATCTGGGCGAAGTGATTAACGTGTGTATCCAGAATGCTTTGCCCATCAGCTATATCACTGACGGGCAAAGGGTTCCGGAAGATATTCAGGTTGCCAATGCGGCGCAGCTCGTCGGAGCGGCCATGGGCTCGCTGGAGCGAGAAACAGATGAGCCCTATTTCTGGGGCGCAGGCTTTGGCGAGGCCGAAGATTCGGAGTTTTATGAGTAACATGTATATGGATCAGGCGAGTGGTCTGCGCAAAATGCGTCAAAACAATCGAGTAAAAGTAATCGCCGTGTCCGGTGGCAAAGGTGGCGTGGGCAAAACCAACGTGACCCTGAACGTGGCCGGAGCCATGGCAGCCCAAGGCAAGCGGGTGATGGTACTGGATGCCGACCTGGGTCTGGCGAACGTCGACGTCATGCTGGGGCTGCGGGTTCATCGCAACCTCTCTCACGTGCTGGCTGGTGAATGCACCATCGACGACATCATCGTCGAGGGTCCCTACGGCATGATGATTGTGCCTGCGACCTCGGGCACCCAGTCGATGGTCGAGCTTTCGCCGGTGCAGCATGCCGAGCTTATCCGCGCCTTCAGCGAGATGAAGACCCAGGTCGACATTCTGATGGTGGATACGGCGGCGGGTATCTCCGACATGGTGTTGAGCTTCACCCGTGCCGCTCAGGACATCATGGTGGTGGTCTGTGACGAGCCAACCTCCATCACAGATGCTTACGCACTCATCAAGATCCTCTCCAAGGATCACGGCGTGTTCCGCTTCAAGGTGGTGGCCAATATGGTGCGCAGCCTGCGCGAGGGGCAGGAGCTCTTTGCCAAGCTGACCCGGGTCACGGATCGTTTCCTCGATACCTCGCTGGAACTGGTTGCCTGTGTACCTTATGACACCAATCTGCGTGCAGCCGTGCGCAAGCAAAAATTGATTGTCGAGGCGTTTCCCAAGTCGCCGGCCGCGCTGGCGTTCCGGGCCCTTGCCAACAAGGCTGCGAGCTGGCCGGTTCCCAACCAGCCAGGCGGCCATCTGGAGTTTTTCCTGGAAAATTTGTTGCAGAAACCGGCCACAACACAGGAAGGTTCCCGTGAATAAAGCCCAAGCGTACTTGCGTCATCAGGATTCCTACGTGCTGGTGGAGCGTCATGCTCCCCTGGTCAAGCGGATTGCCCAGCATTTGTTGGCTCGCCTGCCCAGCAGTGTCTTGCTGGATGACCTGATCCAGGCAGGTATGATTGGGCTGCTTGAAGCCTCCCGTAACTTTGACGGTAGCAAGGGTGCCAGCTTCGAGACGTATGCCGGGATCCGCATCCGTGGCGCCATGCTGGATGAGATCCGGCGTGGTGACTGGGTGCCCCGCTCAGTGCATCGCAACAGCCGGGCTATCGCAGAAGCGATCGAGAATGTTGAACAGGCTCATGGGCGTGACGCGCGGGATACCGAGGTTGCCGCCCAGATGGGGGTCTCCATCACCGACTACCACGTTATGTTGCAGGATGTCTCTTGCGGCAAAATTATCGGCATCGAGGATTTGGGTGTCAGTGAGGATGTCATCGGTAATCCCGATGATGCCCCGTCAGGCTCCGGATTCGATGAATTGGCTGCCGAGCGATTTCAAATTCAATTATCTGAGCAAATTGGTCGTTTACCAGAGAGAGAAGCTTTGGTTCTCTCTCTTTACTACGATGAAGAGCTGAATTTGCGCGAAATTGGCGAAGTTTTGAATGTGAGCGAGTCGCGTGTGAGTCAGATCCATAGTCAGGCGATGCACAGATTACGCGCTCGTTTGAGAGATTGGCATCTATAAGTGTTTGTACTGGCTACACTGAGATGAAACTCTAAGGCATAATTCGCACGACACAACCCGTTTTTAGCATCATGTAAGTGAGCCACTCTGGTGGCTATTTAGGAGGGAATTTTGGACAAGAACATGAAAATCCTCATTGTTGACGATTTTTCAACGATGCGCCGGATTATCAAGAACTTGCTGCGCGACTTGGGATTCAACAATACCCATGAGGCGGATGACGGCAATACAGCGCTGCCGATGCTGAAAAATGGTGATTTTCAGTTTGTGGTTACCGACTGGAACATGCCTGGCATGCAAGGTATCGACCTGCTTAAAGCTATTCGCGTCGATGACAAGCTCAAGCATCTGCCGGTACTGATGGTAACGGCTGAAGCCAAGCGTGAGCAGATCATCGAGGCCGCGCAAGCTGGCGTCAACGGTTACATCGTCAAGCCTTTCACCGCAGCAACACTTAAAGAAAAACTCGATAAAATTTTCGAACGAATTGGCTAAGGAGCTGCTGGGATGATGGCCAAAACGAGAGCAATGATTTCGCTCGACCAGGCAAGGATGCTTGTAGCTCATCTGGAGCAGGGCGAATTTGAACTGGCCGATGAACTGCTTGCCGAAGTATGTGCCCCCAACGCAGCCGATCTGTTTGATAAAGTAGGTCAGCTGACTCGGCAACTGCATAATTCACTGCAAGAATTTCGTCTTGACCCGCGCATTCCTGATTTGGCCACTCATGACATTCCCGATGCACGGGAGCGCTTGAGTTACGTTATCGATATGACCGACAAGGCGGCCAATCGCACTATGGATGCAGTGGAAGCCAGTTTGCCGATAGCGGATCGCCTGAATGACAATATCCAGCTGGTGATGCCGAACTGGAATGCCTTGATGTCCCGTGACATGAGCGTGGGACAGTTCAAAGCTTTGTGTCACCAACTTGATGATTTTATTAAGGCTTCAGAGTTAGACGCCGATAAATTACGACAGCTGCTGACAGAAATCCTGATGGCGCAAGATTTTCAGGATTTGACAGGGCAGATGATCCGCAAGGTCATCAAGCTTGTTCAGGAAGTTGAAACAAAATTAATAGAAATGCTGACCATGTTTGGTGAGGCATCTGCTGAGCATTCAACCCGTACTCTTCCTGTTAACGGGATTGAAGCAGAAGGCCCCATCATGAACCCAGAGGCTCGCGCCGATGTGGTTAATGGTCAGGATGATGTGGACGATCTGCTGTCTAGCCTGGGATTTTAATGGAGTGACGCATGGCCTTCGAAGTTGATGAAGACATACTGCAAGACTTTCTGGTCGAAGCATCCGAAATATTGGAACAGTTGTCTGAACAACTGGTCGACTTGGAAAAGCGGCCCGATGACAAGAACCTGTTGAATGCCATCTTTCGTGGTTTCCATACCGTGAAAGGGGGGGCCGGCTTCCTGTCGCTCGGTGAACTGGTTGATGTATGTCACGGTGCGGAAAACGTGTTCGACATCTTGCGCAATGGCAAGCGAACCGTGACCGCCGAACTGATGGATGTGATCCTGCAAGCGCTGGATGCCATTAATGTCATGTTCACCCAAGTTCAAAATCGCGAAGCGCCTAGCCCTGCGTCGGATGATTTGCTTCATGACCTCCATGAGCTGTGCAAGCCTGAAGGTGAAGAGCAGTTGCGTACTGCTACCAGCTCTGTTGGTGCTGCCGAGCCGGAACCTGTTGCACCGATCGTCGAGGTTGCCCCCGAAATTGTCGAGCCCGTCATCGTCAGCAGTGAGCCAGCACCTGTCAATGGTGGTGGATCGATCGACGAGATTTCTGCGGATGAATTCGAGCGTCTGCTGGATGAACTTCATGGCGTGGGTGGTACACCCACCAAAACGACAACAGCCCCTCCTGTTATTGGCGGCTCTGGTGATATTACCGATGATGAGTTTGAGGCCTTGCTGGATCAGCTTCATGGTCAGGGCCAGCACATGGGGGCGCCAGAGGTTAACCCCTTGAAGTCCGTGCAAAAAGAGGTGGACGAGCTTATCGATGATGATGAGTTTGAGCGTCTGCTTGATGAATTGCATGGTCGCGGCCAGGGGCCGCAGAGTACGATGGCACCTGCCGCACCTGCCGCACCTGCCGCACCTGCCGCACCTGCCGCAGTGACGCCGCCCAAACCGGCAGCCCCTGTAGCGAAACCCGCACCGGCAGCACCGGCAAAACCCGCAGAAGCAGCCAAGGCACCCGCTCCCGCAGCCAAGGCCGCACCAGCGCCAGCTGAAAGCAGTGCGGTACAGAGCGATACCACCGTTCGGGTGGATACCAAGACCCTCGATGTCATCATGAATATGGTGGGTGAGCTGGTACTGGTACGTAACCGCTTGGTTAGCCTTGGTATCGCCAGCAATGATGAAGAGATGTCAAAGGCTGTTGCCAATCTGGATGTGGTAACGGCTGACCTGCAAGGTGCGGTGATGAAAACCCGCATGCAGCCCATCAAGAAAGTGTTTGGTCGTTTCCCTCGCGTTGTGCGTGACCTGGCCAGGACCCTCAAGAAAGATATTGAGCTGGTGATGGTGGGGGAGGAGACCGATCTTGATAAAAACCTGGTGGAGGCGCTTGCCGATCCTCTTGTCCACCTTGTTCGCAACTCCTGCGATCACGGGGTAGAAATGCCGGATGTGCGGGAGAAAGCGGGTAAACCGCGGCAAGGGACGATTACCCTTAGCGCTTCCCAGCAAGGTGACCATATCCTGCTTTGCATCGAGGACGATGGCGCAGGAATGGATCCTGAGAAGCTCAAGTCCATCGCAATCAGTCGCGGTGTTCTGGATGCAGATACTGCCGCTCGCATGAGCGACAACGATGCCTATAACCTGATCTTTGCCCCAGGCTTTTCGACCAAGGCCGAGATCTCGGACATCTCAGGTCGTGGCGTCGGGATGGACGTGGTTAAAACCAGCATTGTCAGTCTTAATGGCTCGGTGCACATCGACTCCACCTGGGGGAAAGGTACCCGTCTCGAAATCAAGGTTCCGTTGACGCTGGCGATCCTGCCGACCCTGATGGTGGAAGTGGGTGAGCAGACCTTCGCGTTGCCCCTTGGTTGCGTGAACGAGATTTTCCATCTGGATCTGAAAAAGGCCAACATGGTTGATGGCCAGCTCACCATCATTGTGCGTGAGAAGGCGATACCGCTCTTCTATCTGCACAAATGGTTGATCCGTGGTTCAAACAAGCGTTCGCGTCAGGATACCGGGCATGTGGTGATCGTGCAGATTGGCACTCAGCAAATCGGATTTGTGGTAGACAGCCTGATTGGTCAGGAAGAGGTGGTGATCAAGCCACTCGATAACCTGCTGCAAGGTACGCCGGGGATGGCCGGAGCGACGATTACCAGCGATGGCGGGATTGCTCTTATTTTGGATGTGCCGAGTCTGCTCAAAGCATATGCGCGTAGACATTAATAGCTCAGGCCCAAGGAGTTAGAAAAATAACAATGGCAGTCAAGGTATTAGTTGTCGACGATTCGAGCTTCTTTCGCCGTCGGGTGAGTGAAATCATCAATCAGGATCCCATGCTGACGGTGATCGACACGGCCCAGAATGGACGTGAAGCGGTGGACAAGGCGATGTCGCTGCGCCCTGATGTGATCACCATGGACATCGAGATGCCCGTGATGGATGGCATCAGTGCGGTGCGCGAGATCATGGCCAAGTGTCCGACTCCCATTCTGATGTTCTCCTCCCTGACCCATGAAGGGGCCAAGGCGACGCTGGATGCACTGGACGCCGGAGCCCTCGACTTTTTGCCCAAGAAGTTTGAGGACATTGCCAGAGACAAGGACGAAGCGGTCAGGCTGTTGCAACAGCGGGTGAAGGAGATCTCCCGCAAGCGCTTCCTGATGACATCTGCAGCCCGCCCCAAATCACCTGAACCGGTTGCTCGTGCGCCACTGGGCAGCACTGCGCCCAGAACGCTTGAGCGTCAGTCGGACCTGCAACGCACTGTGCCAAGCGCCTCATTCAAGCGCAGTGGCAAGACTTATCAGTTGGTGGCGATCGGTACTTCTACCGGTGGGCCGGTTGCGCTGCAAAACGTGCTGACCAAGTTGCCGGGGGATTTTCCCCATCCCATCCTGCTTATTCAGCATATGCCTGCCACCTTCACCGCCGCATTTGCCGCCCGTCTCAATGGTTTGTGCCAGATTGGCGTCAAGGAGGCCGAGGATGGCGATGTGCTCAAACCGGGCCATGCCTATCTGGCGCCTGGTGGTAAACAGATGCTGCTGGAAGGGCGTGGTGCAGGTGCTCGCATCCGTATCATTGATGGCAACGACAAGGTGAACTATAAGCCTTGCGTAGATATTACCTTCGCCTCGGCGGCCAAAACCTATGCCGACAAGGTGTTGGCAATTGTGTTGACCGGTATGGGCGCCGATGGGCGTGATGGTGCCAGACTGCTGAAAGAGCAAGGCTCTACCATCTGGGCTCAGGATGAAGCTTCCTGCGTGGTATATGGGATGCCCCAAGCGGTTGCCAAAGCAGGGATTGCCAGCGAATCACTTCCTCTGGACAAGGTGGCCCAGCGCATTCTGGTTGAGTTGGGGCGCTAATCATGGGCTTGCTCGGTCTGCTCCTGGCATTGGGGGCTATTGCTATTGCCCAGTTGTGGCATGGTGGCTCCCTGTTGACGCTGGTGGACGGGCCTGCTTTTCTGATCGTGCTGGGCGGTACTATCGGTGCCGTTACATTGCAGACTCCTGCCAAGTACATTCTGCTGGCGTTGCGCCAGCTGTTATGGATTTTTACCCCTCCCAGGCAAGATCTCTCGACGCAGGCTGAACGGTTGCAGTCGTGGGCCGTCTTTGCACGCCAGCAAGGGCTGCTGGCCCTTGAAAATCAGGCCGAGCAGGAGGAGGACAACTTTACCCGCCAAGGGCTTGGCATGATTGTCGATGGGGTATCCACAGAGGATATCCGTATGCTGCTGGAAGCGGACATCGATATCGAGCAGGAGCGCAATGAACATGCCGCCAGGGTCTTTGAAGCCATGGGGGGATACAGTCCGACCATCGGGATCATCGGTGCCGTGCTGGGCCTTATCCAGGCCATGTTTCATCTCGAAGATCCGTCAGCGCTGGGGGCGGGTATCGCAGTCGCATTTGTGGCAACCATCTATGGAGTGGGTTTTGCCAACCTGATTTATCTGCCGATCGCCAACCGGTTGCGTGCATTTCACTATCATTACGCACTTTTTCAGGAGATGACCCTGGAAGGGCTACTGGCTATTGCCCATGGTGAAAATGGTGTGCAGGTTGAGCGTCGGCTCAGGGCCTATTTGAAAGGAGAGTAGCCATGCGCAAGCGCTATCGGTTGCACTTGCAGGGTCGCGAGCATCTTGACCGTTGGCTGGTCTCCTATGCCGATTATATGACGCTGATCTTTGCTCTGTTCGTGGTGCTCTACTCCGTTGCGCTAGTGAACAAGGACAAGTACCGCGCGGTGATCGACGGCATGAGTCAGGCGTTCAGTGTCATGCAACCCGGGAGCCATGGTTTGCTTGAGGGGCAGGGCAATTCCCTGCTGGATAATGCGGTCTCTGCATCCCCCTCGTTGCTGGAAAGCCCTGCGTCCCCTTCTCCTTCACTTGCTCCCATTTCTGGTGTGCCAGTGCTGCAAGATGGCACGACACTTGCGCAACTCGATATGCAGTTGCAACAGAGCATGGGCTCGCTGGTGGATGCCGGTATCGTCAAACTGACACAAGATGAGAACTGGCTGACGGTTGAACTCAGCTCCGGGTTGTTGTTTGGCAGCGGCAGCGCCTTTATGGGGCCAAATGCAGCACCGGTCATTAATACTCTTTCAAGTATTCTCAAACCGGTCGATAACTATGTAAGAGTTCGGGGTTATACCGATAACCAGCAGATAAATAATGAAATTTATCGTTCTAACTGGGCGCTTTCTGCCGCTCGGGCCGAGGCGGTACTCAATGGTTTGATCGCCGATGGTATTGCGCCCCAGCGTCTGGCGTTCGAGGCATATGGCGAGTTTTCCCCCTTTGCTGACAACGGCAGCGAGCAGGGCAGACTGCAGAATCGCAAGGTTGTGGTCGCTATCTCCAAATTTGCCTGGGTGCCGCCGGCACCTGTGGTTGCAACGCCCACTGTGGTTGCCGAGCCGGTTCCAGCGGTACAGCAAGCGGTGGATGCAGGAGAGATAAAGGTGATCACCTTGCCCGGTGGTGGCATACGCATAACAACAAGGCAGGATTGATACAGTGATTGTTTGGACGGTTGCCAACCAGAAAGGTGGAGTGGGTAAAACCACCACAGTGGTCTCGCTTGCCGGGATCCTGGCCCAGCGTGGCCAGCGGGTGCTGTTGATTGACACCGATCCCCATGCCTCGCTGACTGCATATCTTGATTTTGATTCCGATCGCCTGGATGGCACTCTCTACGAGCTGTTTCAGGCTGTCAAACCGACCGCCGAGCTTGTCAATAAACTGACGCTCAGAACCAAGTTTGAAAATATCCATTTGCTGCCTGCCTCAATTACCCTTGCGACCCTTGATCGGGTAATGGGTAATCGTGAGGGAATGGGATTGGTACTGAAGCGGGCACTGCTGCGCATTCAGGATCAATATGATTACGTGCTGATCGATTGCCCGCCGGTGCTGGGGGTGATGATGGTCAACGCGCTGGCTGCCTGCGATCGCATTCTGGTGCCTGTCCAGACCGAGTTTCTGGCCCTCAAGGGGTTGGAGCGGATGATGAAAACATTCGAGATCATGCAGCGTTCCAAGCGTGACAAGTTCCGTTATACCGTGATCCCGACCATGTTCGACAAGCGCACCCGTGCCTCTCTGATGACCTTGAAATCGATCAAGGATCAATACGGTGATTCGGTGTGGAATGCAGTGATCCCGATTGATACCAAGTTTCGGGATGCCAGCTTGCTGCATATCCCCCCGTCTATCTATTCTCCCGGGAGTCGCGGAACCTATGCATACGAAACGCTGCTCAACCATCTTGATGCCCTTGAGCGGCAACGGGTTCATGAGGTGACGCCATGAGAGATACCATTCAAGTCCGGGCGATGGATGACTATTTCCACTCCCTGCTGCTCGATGAGCCGCTGGTGCTGGATGAGGTGGAAGAGGTTCAATCTGCCCCGGTTCTGCAATTGCAACGTCAACCCCAGAGCGTTCCTGATGTGGTGGCTGCACCTTACCTCGAAAGTGATCCACGGCTTGCCCAGCTCGGTGAGTTGCTGGCGCAGGTGGGACAAGTCCAGTTCGAGAATGACGCCTTCACCCATGAAGCAACACTCACCGCACCGCTGGAGATTGTCGCGGAAGAGTCACTGTTGCCGGTTGAGCCGGAATGGCCGGCTGAAGTACTTGCTCCCGAGGTTGCAGAGCCTCATACCACTATCCTGACCGAGACGGCGTTGGAGGTTGCTCCGGTAGAGGCCAGTGCACCCGTCGCTTGGGAAAATATCGATACCGGCAAAGAGTTTCAGGCCCTCTTTTTTGAAGTCGCGGGCGTGACGTTTGCGGTGCCGTTGACCGAGCTTGGCGGGATTCACCAGTTGGGCGAGATCACCTCCCTGTTTGGCCAGCCTGGCTGGTACAAGGGGATCATGACCTCCCGCGAGCAGAAGATGAATGTGGTCGATACGGCCCAATGGGTCATGCCGGGTCAGCATCTCGAGATGGATGATTACAAGTATCTGATTATGCTGGGTGAATCCCCTTGGGGACTGGCGTGTCATCACCTGAAAGGGACCGAATTGTTACACCGTGATCAGGTGAAGTGGCGTCATCAGGAGGGCAAGCGCCCCTGGTTGGCTGGCATGGTCAAAGAAAAAATGTGTGCCCTGTTACATGTTCGCGAACTGCTCCTGTTGCTGGAGCGTGGGGTGAACATAGAAGGTCGCTGATAACTTCTGCAATCGAGCTGTTTTATTGCTAGTTTTAGCAGTAGACGTTTTCATAAAAGGAATAAAAACATGACAGAAAAGCGCAATATTGCACAGAATCTGGCCGAAGATGAAGTGCTGCAATGGGTAACCTTCCAACTGGAAAACGAAACCTACGGCATCAATGTGATGCAGGTTCAGGAGGTGTTGCGCTACACCGAAATTGCGCCGGTGCCGGGTGCGCCTGAGTACGTGCTGGGGATCATCAACCTGCGCGGCAATGTGGTGACTGTCATCGATACCCGTTCCCGTTTTGGTCTGCCCTCCGGTGATGTGAGTGAAAACTCCCGCATTGTGATCATCGAGGCCGAGAAGCAGGTGATCGGCATCATGGTCGACAGCGTGGCAGAAGTGGTTTACCTGCGTTCTTCCGAAATCGATGCAGCACCAGCGGTCGGCACTGAAGAGAGCGCCAAGTTTATTCAGGGGGTGAGCAACCGTGATGGTCAACTGCTGATCCTGGTTGACTTGAACAAGCTGCTCTCTGATGAAGAGTGGGAAGATATCGGTTCCCTCTGATAAGTAAGGTGATGTTTTGATAATCGAGATGGTTGCCTTGGGGTTGTCCCTGATTGCCTTGGTGTTTGCCTCTTATATCTGGTTCAAGAGCAAGCGCAGCAAGCAGGAGTCCGAGGCCAGTGTGGCAACGCTGCAAGGTCAGCTGGAAAGCTTGCGCAAGCAGATGATGGAGCTGCATACCGGTGCCATTGGCATGGGGCAGCGTCTGCAGTCGGTGGAAGGGGCGATGCAGCAGGTCAATGATCGCCAGCAAGAGCTAACCCTGCAGGATCCCGAGCGCAGGCTCTACAGCCGAGCGGCCAAGATGGTCGAACTGGGCGCCGATCTTGATGAAGTCATGAGTGAGTGCGAGTTGCCAAAGGCAGAGGCCGAGCTCTTGATATCGTTGCGAAAAGGTCGTTCTTGATGATTCAGGAAGGCAACTGCCTTCCTGAATTTTATGGCGTGCAGCCGCTTGTCCCCCAACTGCGGTGAACGGGTCGTTTCTACCGCATTTTCTTTGTGATCCCGGTCGCCAGTCAGTTCAATTGTTGCATCTTTGAAAAGACGTATTCCAATACTGTGTTAAGATGCAGACCGCTTCATTTTCTCTGAAAAAATCCCCATGCTGCTTCAAGTTAACAATCTGAGCTGCGTGCGCGAAGATCGCACTCTGTTTGAACACCTCTCTTTCTCTGTTGCGCCCGGCGATCTGGTGCAAATTGAAGGCCCCAACGGTGTTGGCAAAACCAGTCTGTTGCGATTGTTGACCGGACTGTCGCAGCCGTTTGCCGGTGAGGTGTGCTGGAATGGGGAGAATATTCGTCACTGTCGTGATGAGTATCATGCCAATCTGCTCTATCTCGGTCATCAGCCCGGTGTCAAAGCGGCGCTGACCCCTTTTGAAAACCTGAAGTTCTACCAGCAGTTGCATCACCCGCAGCAAACAGAGACTGACTTGTGGCAGATATTGGCCCGGGTAGGGCTGGCCGGTTTTGAAGAGAACCCGACCGGGCAACTCTCTGCCGGCCAGCAACGCCGCGTGGCCCTGGCCAGACTCTGGCTGTCACAGAAACCGGCGCTCTGGATCCTCGATGAACCCTTTACGGCCATCGACAAGCAGGGGGTCAAGGTGCTCGAGCAGCTCTTTCTGGCCCACGCCGATCGGGGCGGCATGGTGATCCTCACCACTCATCAGGATCTGACCCTGATGCAGGGACGGCTGAAGAGTATCTCGTTGACCCCCTTAGCCTCGACATTGCAGGAGTAACGCCATGTTGCGCGCTGTTATGCACCTTATTCACCGTGAACTGCTGATGGCCCTGCGCCAGCGTTCCGATATTCTCAATCCGCTCTGGTTTTTCCTCATTGTCATCACCCTGTTTCCGTTAGGGATTGGCCCGGAGCCCAAGCTGCTGGCCCGTATTGCCCCGGGGATTATCTGGGTGGCGGCGCTATTGGCAGCCATGCTGTCGCTGGAGCGACTGTTTCGCGACGATTTTGCCGATGGCGCGCTGGAGCAGATGATGCTGATGCCGCACCCGCTGGGTTTGCTGGCGCTGGCGAAAGTGGTCGCTCACTGGCTGCTGACCGGCTTGCCGCTGCTGCTGATCTCTCCCTTGCTGGCGATTTTGCTGTCGCTGGATATGAACACCTATCTGGCCGTCGTCGCGACGCTGGCACTTGGCACTCCTGTATTGAGCCTGCTCGGCGCGGTCGGGGTCGCGTTGACGGTGGGGCTGCGCAAAGGCGGGGTATTGCTCAGTCTGCTGATCCTGCCGCTCTATATTCCGGTACTGATTTTTGCCACCTCAGCCATCGATGCCGCGGGGATGAGCTTGCCCTATGGCGGGCAGCTTGCGATTCTGGCCGCCATGCTGGTGGGGGCTTTGACGCTGACGCCGCTGGCTGTGTCGGCGGCGTTGCGGGTCAGCCTCAACTGATGGCTGTGTGCTGAACCGGATTTGGCTCCGAACGGAGTCTTTTTGCAAAAAATAATGTTGCGATGGATCAAGGAGAGCGCCGCTTATTGCTTTCGGGGTATTTGATGCTGCCCCGTGGTCGGTATGGTAGGCCTCGCCAAACGATTAATAACAAAAAGGTTTTGTGAGCTATGTGGAAATGGTTGCACCCTTATGCCAAACCGGAGCGGGCCTATCAGCTGGCAGGCACCTTGTTGCCCTGGTTTGCGGTGATTAGTCTGATCTCGTTTGTGATTGGTACTGTCTGGGGCCTCGCGTTTGCGCCGGCGGATTACCAGCAGGGGGATTCGTTCCGGATCATCTATATCCATGTGCCTTCCGCCATTCTCTCCATGGGGGCCTACTCCACCATGGCGGTAGCCGCCTTTATCGGCCTGGTGTGGCAACTGCGGATGGCGGACATGACGGTTGCAGCCATTGCACCGGTCGGCGCCGTTTTTACCTTTATCGCCCTCTTTACTGGTGCCGCCTGGGGCAAGCCCATGTGGGGAACCTGGTGGGTGTGGGATGCGCGGCTCACCTCCGAGCTGATCCTGCTGTTTCTCTACCTTGGCGTGATTGCCCTCTACAACGCCTTCAGCGACAAGGTGGTTGCTGGCCGTGCTGCGGGCATTCTGGCGCTGGTGGGGGTGATCAATCTGCCCATCATTCACTACTCGGTAGAGTGGTGGAACACCCTGCATCAGGGGGCCACTATCACCAAATTTGACAAACCGTCCATTTCACCCGAGATGCTCTGGCCGCTGTTGATCATGATCCTGGCGTTTGCCGCGTTTCTCGGGGCCCTGACCCTGATGCGTTTTCGCAATGAACTCCTGATGCGGGAGTGGCATCGCCCCTGGGTCAAAGAGATTGCAGAGCAGGAGAAGTAAGCATGCACTTTGCCTCTTTCAGTGATTTTATGGCGATGGGCGGTTACGCCTTCTATGTCTGGCTCTCATTTGGCCTGACGCTGGTGTGTCTGGTCGGCATCATCATTTCTACCCGCATGAAAACCCGCAGCCTGCTCGGTGAGTTGCGCAGCAAACAGGCGCGTGAGGCCCGTCGCAAGGCGGCCCGGCAGATGGAGAACACCCTATGAACCCGAGACGAAAAAAACGCCTCACCATCATTCTGGCCATCACCCTGGGTCTGGCGACCGTCAGCGGGCTGGTGCTCTACGCCCTCAGTCAGAATATCGACCTCTTCTATACCCCGAGCGAGCTGGTGGAAGGGAAGGGGCCGGACAAGATCAAGCCGGAAGAGGGGCAGCGCCTGCGCATCGGTGGATTGGTGGTGCCGGGATCGGTGCAGCGGGATCCCCAGAGCCTCAAGGTGGCCTTCAAGCTGGTGGATAACGGCGGCCATCTGGTGACGGTCGAGTTTGACGGCATCCTGCCGGACCTGTTCCGTGAAGGGCAGGGGATTGTTGCCCAGGGCACCCTCAAGGATGCCACGACCGTAGAGGCGTTCGAGGTGCTGGCCAAGCACGATGAGAACTACATGCCGCCGGAAGTGGCCGATGCCACCAACGGCATGCACTTCAAGCCGGAGTACTCCGAGGCGCAGTTGAAGGGAGCCAAGCAGTGATCCCTGTGGTGGTTGCCTTTTTCGCTTTGCCTGCCGTGCGTGATGCGGCTGTTGTCACCGTTCAATTGAAAGGAATGCCTTCATGATCCCGGAATTAGGTCAGTTTGCGCTGATCCTGGCCTTTGCCACCGCCCTGCTGCTGGGTAGCTACCCGCTGCTTGGCGCCAGTTGGGGGCGCCTTGGCATGATGTCGGCGGCCCGTCCGCTCGCCTATGCCCAGTTCTTGCTTCTGCTGTTGTCGTTTCTCTGCCTGACCTGGGCTTTTATCGACAACGACTTCACCGTGCAGTATGTGGCCACTAACTCCAACAGCCTGCTGCCGCTCGCCTATCGCATCTCGGCGGTGTGGGGGGCCCATGAAGGTTCCCTGCTGCTGTGGGTACTGACCCTGGGTGGCTGGACTGCAGCGGTGGCCATGTTCAGCCGCCGTCTGCCGCTCGATGCGGTGGCGCGGGTACTCGGCGTGCTGGGGCTGATCTCGGTCGGCTTCACCGCGTTCGTGCTGTTTACCTCCGATCCCTTCACCCGCACCTTGCCCTATTTTCCGGTCGATGGCCGTGACCTCAATCCGCTACTGCAGGATCCGGGTCTCATCTTCCATCCGCCGATGCTCTACATGGGTTATGTGGGCTTCTCGGTGGCGTTTGCCTTTGCCATTGCCTCGCTGATGACCGGTCGGCTCGATGCGACTTGGGCCCGCTGGTCGCGCCCCTGGACCATGGCGGCCTGGGTATTCCTGACACTCGGCATCGTGCTCGGCTCCTGGTGGGCCTACTACGAGCTCGGTTGGGGCGGCTGGTGGTTCTGGGATCCGGTAGAAAATGCCTCCTTTATGCCCTGGCTGGCGGGTACGGCTCTGCTGCACTCACTGGCGGTGAGCGAGAAGCGCGCCACCTTCAAGGCGTGGACCGTGCTGCTGGCCCTCTCTGCCTTCTCGCTGAGCCTGCTCGGTACCTTCCTGGTGCGCTCCGGCGTGCTGGTGTCGGTGCATGCGTTTGCCTCCGACCCGACCCGCGGCCTGTTTATTCTCGGCTTCCTGCTGGCGGTGATCGGTTCATCCTTGCTGCTGTTTGCCTTTAAAGGCTCGCAGGTGAAGAGCCACGGCAAACACGAGCTGTGGAGTCGCGAGACCCTGCTGCTTTGCAACAACATCATGCTGGTTGCGGGCCTGCTGACCGTGCTGCTTGGTACCTTGCTGCCGCTGGTGCACAAGGAGCTGGGGCTGGGGAGCATCTCTATCGGTACTCCCTTCTTCAACCACATCTATAGCTGGCTGATCATCCCGTTTGCCCTGCTGCTGGGAGTTGGCCCGCTGTTTCGCTGGCGTCGTCAGGAGCTGGGGGAACTCAGAGGCAAGGTGGTCGTGGCGCTGGTGCTGAGTCTGGCCGCTGCCGTGCTGTTGCCGCTGGCCTTTGCCGAAACCTTCAAGCCGTGGGCGGCGGTAGGGATAGGTCTGGGGGCCTGGATCATCGTCACCAGTGTGCAGGAGACCTGGGCGCGAGCGACCCACAAGCACAGTTTTGCAGTCGGTGTGCGCAAGCTGGGTAATAGCCACTGGGCCATGATCCTCGGCCATGTGGGTCTGGCTGTCAGCATCATCGGTATCGCCTGCACCCAGAACTACAGCATCGAGAAGGATCTGCGGATGCAGGCGGGGGATCGGGTGCACTTTGCCGATTATGAGTTCGTCTTTGCCGGGATCAAAGAGAAGAACGGCCCCAACTATGATGGCTTCAAGGGCGTGCTGGAAGTGCACAAGAATGGCAAGCAGGTCGCCCTGCTCAAGCCCGAGAAGCGGATGTACAAGGTGACCCGGATGCCGATGACCGAAGCGGCTATCGATGCCGGTATCACTCGTGATCTCTATGCGGCGCTGGGGGAGCAGCTCGACAACGGAGCCTGGGCGGTACGGATTTACTACAAGCCGTTCGTGCGCTGGATCTGGTTCGGCGGCGTCTTTATGGCCATCGGTGGCGTGCTGGCGATGCTCGACAAGCGTTACCGTTTCGGCCGTCGTGAGGAGGAGGCCAAGGCATGAACAAAAAGACATGGTTGTTTTTAATCCCCTTTATCGTCTTTTTGCTGGGGGCGGTGTTCCTGTTCAAAGGGCTCTACTCCGATCCCACCAAACTTGAATCCGTGATGGTGGGCAAAGAGGTACCGGTGTTCACCCTGCAGGACATTTATGATCTGGGCAAACAGCATGATCGCACCATCCTGACCGGTCGCCCCATGCTGCTCAACGTCTGGGCCACCTGGTGCCCGACCTGCTATGGCGAGCACACCTACCTCAAACAGCTGGCGGGGCAGGGCATTCCCATCATCGGCATGAACTACAAGGATGAGCGCGACAAGGCGATCAAGTGGCTGGCGGAGCTGGGCAACCCCTATCAGGTCAACCTCTATGATCCGGACGGCATGCTGGGGCTGGATCTCGGGGTATATGGCGCGCCGGAGACCTTCTTTATCGACAGCAAGGGGATCATCCGCTATCGCCATGTGGGGGATATCAACCCCGAGAACTGGGCGTCGACCCTCAAACCCATCTTTGATGCCATGAAGTGAGGGGAGTCCTGATGAGAGTATTTATTGCTTCCCTGCTGCTGTTGCTGGGATGGGTGGTGCAAGCGCCGGCCATGGCCGCTATCGATGTCTACACCTTCGACAACGACAATCAGGAGCAGGTCTTTCGCGAACTGACCAAGGAGCTGCGCTGCCCCAAGTGCCAGAATCAGGATATCGCCGACTCCAATGCGGGGTTGGCCAAGGACTTGCGCGACAAGACCTACCAGATGGTGCGCGAGGGCAAGGATAAAGAGGAGATCGTGGATTACATGGTGGCCCGCTACGGCAACTTTATCCTCTATAACCCGCCCCTGATGGCCTCCACCCTGATCCTCTGGCTCGGCCCGCTGCTGGTGATCCTGATCGGTGGCGCCGTGGTCGTGCTGCGCAGTCGCCGGACTCCTGCGGTGAAAAAACAACTGGATAACGCCCTGAGCGAGGAGGAGCAGCGCCGACTGGCCGAGCTGCTCAAAGAGGAAGAGAAACAATGACCGCTTTTTGGATAGTGATTGCGGGCTTGCTGGTGCTGGTGAGTCTGGCGCTCGTCGTGCCGCTGTGGCGTGGTGAAGGCAAACAGAGCATCAGTCGCTCGGCGCTCAACAAACAGCTCTATCGCCAGCGGCTGCTGGAAATTGGTGAAGAGCGTGATCAGGGTGTCTTGGCCGAAGAGTCCGATTCGCTGGTCGAGCTACAACGAAGCCTGCTGGATGATATTCCTGATGTGGAGCAGACCGCCCGCAGTGGCAAGAGTCTGATCTGGATCCCGGGTGTGCTGGTGCTGTTGGTGGTGAGTCTGGGGCTCTACTACAAGTTGGGCTCTTGGCAAGAGGTGAGTCGCTGGCAAGATGCCAGCAGCCGTCTTGGCGAGCTGAGCAACCGCATTTTGGTGGAACGCGACGCCCAGGTGACCGAGCAGGATCTGCTGGACTTCACGCTGGCACTGCGTACCCGCCTAAAGGATGAACCGAACGACTACCGCGGCTGGTTGCTTCTGGGACGTTTGGCGCTGGATGGCAATGACCCCGAGATGGCCAGCGAGGCGCTGGAGCGGGCCTACACGCTTGCTCCCCAGAAATCGCTGGTGGCGGTGCCCTACGCGCAGGCGCTGATGATGACGGGGGATGAGGCGCAGGCGGATGCCCTGTTGCAGGCGGCTATCGCTCAGGATCCGGACAATATCGAAGCGCGCTCCGTCTACGCCTTTATGGCGCTGCAAAAAGAGGATTTCCAGACCGCGCTGGCTCGCTGGCAGGCGATGTTGCCCCTGATGGAGAAAGGTACCCCCCGTTACGTGATGGTCGAGCGCTCCATGGAGTATGCCCGTGCACAGCTCAAGCAGCGCGGCATCGAGGTGACGAATTCAGGCGCAGCCAAAGCGGGCGCAGTTGAGGGACAACCGCTCGCGGTGAAGGAGGGGGAATTCCCCATCCACGTCACGCTGGCGGCGGGCATTCAGCTGCCGGAAGATGCCCATCTCTTTGTCTTTGCCGTGGTGCCCAACGGGCCGCCCATGCCCATCGCCGTGAAGCGTATCGCCGGGCCAACCCTGCCTGTTACCCTGTCACTCGGGGATGGCGATGCCATGATGGAAGGCAGCAAGCTGGCGGCCTATCCGGAGCTGCAGTTCAAGGCGCGTCTCTCGCGCGGTGGCAATGTGATGAACAAGGAAGGAGCCTTCGAAGGAGTATCCGTGCCGGTCAAGACGGCCGAGATCCCTGCTGCTCCGATTGACATCCGCATCGATCACGCCCTCTAATATGCCTTTGGATAACCCGGCCCCTGGATGGGGGCCGGGTTATCTATACTTCTGATAAATCAAAATAAAACGTCAGGACAATCATATGTATCTTCGTTCAGGGGCCATACTGGCAGCCCTCTTGCTGGCTGGCTGTGCCGGTGGCCCGCCCAAGCCTGGCCCAGAGAGTCTGGATCTCAATCCCGGCATGAATAATCCGGGTGCCACCAGTACGGCGGCCGATCCGCGCGACCCCTTCCAGGGGGCCAACCGGGCCATGTGGGCGGTCAACTATGATGTGCTGGAGCCCTATGTGGCACGTCCTGTGGTACATGCTTATGCCCGTTACATTCCGCTGGGGGTGAAGGATGGCATTGCCAACTTTGTTGCCAACTTTGATGAACCGAGCAGCATGGTGAACCATCTGATCACCGGTGATTTGAAAGGGGCAGGCACCAACCTGGGACGCTTTACCCTCAACAGCACGGTCGGTCTGCTGGGTATCTTCGATGTGGCCAAACATGCTGGCCTCGATCGCAACAAGCTGGAGATGGATACCGTACTGGGCAGGGCCGATATCGGTGACGGTGCCTACATCATGGTGCCTGTTTACGGCCCGACCACCACCCGTGAGCTGGTTGGCGATGCGATTGACAGCTTCTACTTTCCCTATGCCTTGTTGACCTTCCCTATGAAGGTCGCACACTGGGCGCTGGATGGACTGGGCACACGCGCCAAGCTGATCGATCAGGAGCGGATCATCGACAACTCCCTCGACCCCTATGCGCTGACCAAGGACTTTTATCTGCAGTACAGCCAGGGCAAGGTGACGGGCAAGCAGACCGAGCTAAAAGCGTCTCAGCAAGAGCAGGCCGACGATGCCAATCTGGATGAATATATGGACGAGTTGGACCAGTAAGCGGCCATCCCGATATGTGACAAGGCGCCTGCGGGCGCCTTGTTCCTTTCCGCAGCCATCCAGATATAAAAAAACGCCCCGCAGTGCGGGGCGTTTTGGCAAGCGAGGCTGATTAGGCAGCCAGGTTCTTGGCCACGAATTCCCAGTTCACCAGGGTCCAGAAGGTTTCCATGTACTTCGGACGCAGGTTGCGGAAATCGATATAGTAGGCATGCTCCCACAGGTCAACGGTCAGCAGCGGGGTGGTACCGGCTTCAGTCAGCGGGCAACCGGCGTTGGAGGTGTTGACGATGGCCAGAGAGCCGTCAGCTTTCTTCACCAGCCAAGTCCAGCTGGAACCGAAGTTGCCGATGGCAGATTTGGTGAAGGCATCTTTGAACTCGGCGAAGGAGCCGAATGCCTTGTTGATGGCATCAGCCAGTGCGCCAGTCGGCTCGCCACCGCCATTCGGGGAGAGGCAGTGCCAGTAGAAAGTGTGGTTCCAGATCTGGGCGGCGTTGTTGAAGATGCCGCCGCTGGAGGTCTTGATGATCTCTTCCAGAGACTTGCCTTCAAACTCGGTACCCGGCACCAGATTGTTCAGGTTGACCACGTAGGTGTTGTGGTGCTTGCCGTGGTGATATTCCAGAGTTTCCTGGGAGATGTGCGGTTCCAGAGCGTTGATTGCATAGGGCAGAGCGGGAAGTTCGAATGCCATTTTCTACTCTCCATTGGCTGGACCGTGCGAAGGCGACGGTTGCAAGACATTGCGTACTCTTTTCTATATGTGAAAAGAGTTGTTTTTAAAATGATGGGGCTGGGTAGCCCAAAGCCAAGGGATTGTAGCAGTATCAAAGATGGCCTAACAACTCTTGATTGGCGCCATGATCGTGATCAAGCCTGAGTGGGTTCTTTGCGCAATTCTAACCGGGTCACCCCTTTGTCAGTTTGTGCTCGGGCAAGATTGCAGTAGAATGGCCGCCGAAATCGCTCTAGTGAGGCACCTATGGAAACTATTGAAAAGATTAAGCAGCAGCTGGCTGATAACCCCATCATCATCTACATGAAGGGCTCCCCCAAGCTACCCAGCTGTGGCTTCTCTGCCCAGGCCTCCCAGGCTCTGATGTCCTGCGGCGAGCCGTTTGCATACGTTGATATCCTGCAAAATCCGGATATCCGCGCCGAATTGCCAAAATTCGCCAACTGGCCGACCTTCCCCCAGCTGTGGGTTGAGGGTGAGCTGGTCGGCGGCTGTGACATCATGATCGAGATGTTCCAGGCTGGCGAGTTGCAGACCCTGATCAAGGAAACTGCCGCCAAGTACAAGCAGGATGACGCCGCCGCAGAATAAGCGGGTGTTCACATCACTGAAAAGGGAGCCATTGCGGCTCCCTTTTTTATTTGCCAGCTACCCGATCGGTGCAAACATCGCGAGCAGGATATCTGTGCTCATAGGGACGGAATGACAGAGCAGTTTTTGCATTAATAAATCTAACCTTTAATGCTTTGTTTGGTAGTTGTTAATTATATAATTTCAGTATTATTGATTATATTTTCTAATCCATTGGGATTCGAGTGTTGCCGTTGTCACATTTTTTGATAATTTCACAATGAGCTAGTCTCTTTGCATGTTTTTTTGTGTTGATGCTCACATTAATTGCAGATGATAAAACCTAGTATCGCTGCGCTTAGTGAAATAAAACCCTACAAATTAATAAATAAAAAGAGATTTGCGATGAAGATGTATAGCAATCTGCCCATTGGTCTTCATGATATTACTGAAGCCAAAAAAAGACTGACCAATCATATATACAAGACCGCGCAACTACCCTCAAATTACATCAGTGAACGTTGTCATGGCGAGGTTTACCTCAAGCTGGAAAACATGCAACGTACCGGATCGTTTAAAATCCGTGGTGCCTTCAACAAACTCAGTTCATTAAGTCTTGAAGACCGGCAAAAAGGTGTTGTCGCCTGCTCGGCTGGCAACCATGCCCAAGGTGTATCGCTCTCCAGTGCCATGCTTGGCATCGATGCCAAGGTGGTCATGCCCTGCTGCGCTCCCAAATCTAAAATTGCCGCAACCAGCGATTATTCAGCGGAAGTGATCCTCCACGGTAATAGCTTCAACGATACCATCGCTAAAGTCAGTGAAATAGTTGAAATGGAAGGTCGGGTATTTATTCCTCCCTTCGATGACGAAAAAGTGATTGCTGGCCAGGGAACGATTGGTCTGGAAATTATCGAAGATTTATATGATGTCGATAACATCATAGTACCGATTGGTGGCGGTGGTTTGATTGCTGGTGTTGCCATGGCTATCAAATCCATCAATCCGACCATCAAGGTCATCGGTGTGCAATCCGAGAATGTGCACGGCATGGCGGCCTCTTTCTATGCCGGTACCATGACCAATCACAGAACCAGCAGCACGTTGGCAGATGGTTGTGATGTGGCAAGACCCGGTTCGCTGACCTTCGAAATCGTCAAGCAATTGGTGGACGATATTGTGCTGGTTACCGAGGACGATATTCGTCACAGCATGGTCGACATGATCCAGCGCAATAAAATCATTACGGAAGGGGCGGGCGCACTTGCCTCTGCCGCGCTGCTCAGCGGCAAGCTGAAACATTACGTAGCAGGTAAAAAAACCGTCAGCATTATTTCTGGTGGCAACATCGATCTGACCCGAATTGCTGAAATTATCGAACAGAACAATATTCGTCAATTTAGCCTGTAAGGAATGCAGTCATGATATTAGACAGTGTTGCGACCAGTAATAGTAAAGAGAATACGCGTGCCTGGCGTAAATCTGATACCACTTGGGGGTTGGGTCTGTTCGGTACGGCAATTGGTGCCGGAGTACTATTTTTCCCGATCCGGGCCGGATATGGTGGTCTGATCCCGATATTGATTATGATGATATTGGCCTATCCCATCGCATTTTATTGTCACCGGGCTCTTGCCAGATTATGCCTCTCCGGCAGTAATCCTTCCGCCAATATCACCGAAACTGTCGAAGAGCATTTCGGCAAGATGGGCGGTGTGGTGATTACCTTCCTCTACTTCTTTGCCATCTGCCCCCTGCTCTGGATATATGGGGTCACCATTACCAATACCTTTATGGCGTTCTGGGAACATCAACTGCAACTGGTTCCGCTCAATCGGGGTGTTGTTGCTCTTGGACTTCTGCTGTTGATGGCCTTTGTGATCTACTTCGGTAAGGATCTGATGGTCAAGGTGATGAGCTATCTGGTGTTTCCCTTTATCGCCAGCCTGATCGTTATCTCCCTGTCGCTGGTGCCCTACTGGAACAGCGCAGTATTTGATCAGGTCAACCTGAGTGAAATATCCATGTTCGGTCACGATGGTATTCTGGTTACCGTCTGGCTTGGCATCTCCATCATGGTCTTCTCCTTCAACTTCTCGCCAATTGTCTCCTCTTTCATTGTCTCCAAGCGGGAAGAGTATGAGCACGAGTTTGGTCGCGATTTTACCGAGAAGCGCTGCTCCAAAATTATCTCTGGTGCCAGCATGCTGATGGTTGCCGTGGTGATGTTTTTCGCCTTCAGCTGTCTGTTTACCCTGTCGCCGCAAAATATGGCGGAAGCCAAGGCCCAGAATATTCCTGTGCTCTCCTATCTGGCCAACCACTTCTCCTCGATGACTGGCAGCAAGTCTGCGTTTGCCACCACGCTGGAGTATGCGGCGTCCATTATTGCGCTGGTTGCCATCTTCAAGTCCTTCTTCGGCCACTACCTGGGGACGCTGGAAGGGTTGAACGGCCTGATCCTCCGCTTTGGCTATCAAGGTGACAAGAACAAGGTATCTTTGAAGAAGCTGAACATGATCAGTATGTTGTTCATCATGGGTTCCACCTAAGGTACGCATCTACCCCACCGACGAACAAGCGGCATTCCTCAATGCCCAGTTCGGCGCAGTGCGGTTCGCGTACAACAAGGCCCTTCAACTCAAACGCCACATGTATCAACGTCATGGCGTATCGCTTTCGCCAAAGCGTGACCTGAAACCCCTGCTTGCAGTAGCGAAAAGGTCGCGCAAATACGGCTGGCTGAAAGAGTACGATTCGCAAGCCTTGCAGCAGGCGGTGATCAATCTGGATAAGGCATTCGCCAACTTCTTCAATCCCAAGCTCAAGGCTCAAATGCCCACCTTCAAGAGCAAGCGGGGCAGACAATCAAGCTATCACCCCAACGGGAAAGTGCTGGCTGAGGCCATCCAATTGCCGAAGATGACGCCTATCAAGGCAGTCATTCATCGTGACATTGTTGGCGTAGTGTCCAGCATTACGGTCAGTCGCGGCCCGACAGGCAAATATTATGCTTCCATCCTCTGCGAGGATGGCTGCGAGGCACCGACCAAGCCTACGTTCATCACGAATGTGACCGGCTGCGATATGGGACTATCCCACTACCTCATCCAGTCCAGCGGCAAGAAGATTGCCAACCCGCGCCACCTGCTCAATGCCAGCCGGAACTTGCGGCGCAAACAAAAGGCGTTGGCTCGCAAGAAATGGGGTAGTGCCAACCGCAGTAAAGCAAGGCGGCAACTGGCAGCCCTGCACGAGCGGGTAGCCAATGCCCGCGCCGATTTTCAGCACAAACTCTCTCGCACCTTGATTGGCGATAGCCAAGCGATCATCGTGGAGACCCTAAAATCAGCCAACATGATGAAAAACCATAAGCTGGCCCGCGCCATCGGTGATGCAGGCTGGCATGGTTTCATCATGAAGCTGGAATACAAAGCCACAGCAGCAGGAGTGCATCTGGTCAAAGTTGACCAGTGGTTCGCCAGCTCTAAAACATGCCATTGTTGCGGCCACAAGCTGACTGAGTTGAAACTCAGTGAACGGAGTTGGCAGTGTCCTTCCTGTCTGGTTATCAATGACCGCGACCTCAATGCCGCGCTCAACATCAGACAGAAAGGCATTCTGGAATTAAAAGCGGCGGGACTCGTCGTTTCAGCCCATGGAGGCCAGCGTAAATCCGTCACAGCGACGGTAGCGGCCTAAGAAGTGGGAAGCCTCGCCGTTAGGGCGGGGAGCAGTCACCTTTTGTGGCTCTATTGAAAATTGAGTATCGTGGCGTTTTGCCTTGAACAAGGAGTGTTCTTGATGTCGTTGTCTCCCATGGATCTTGCTCAGCATTACCTTGTTGATGATATACCCGCTGCGATCTCGATTGGCGATCCGCTCCATAGTCTGCTTGAGGCCATTTTCAGGAACGAGCCGCTGTCTGCCAGCAGCTATGGCATTCTCGCCAGCCACGGCCTCAGCGCCTTGAGAGGCTTTACCGAAGGCAATATGACTCTCACTGAGTTCAGACGCATGTCAGGTGAGGAGCGGGCGCAGCGCAGTTTAGCGACAGGCTTTTATAAGGGGCGGAAGATTGTGCATTCCTACCGACCAACAACCTCGATGCCTCCAGCGCCCCAGCGAGAGTCGGAGCAGGTGAAGAGGATGATGCTGTTGCATGAACAACAGCGGAAGCTCCCAGCGCATAACGTCGCAGCTAAGAAGGGTATTCAGGGGGCGCTGAAAGCCATTGAAGCGCGACTGAACGTTGAGCGGGTCAAGCGTGTGAACGACCCCGAGCAGATCGCTAGGGTGAAGAACCAGGCGCTCAGGGAGAAATACGCCGTCCTTGCCTTTGTCGAACCTGACCACTTCAAACCACTCATGGCCATCCTGGACAAACTGGATGCTGGCACCAGGTTACTTGAGGCCGAGACGATCTGGCTCAAGAGTACGGGGCGCAAGTATGAGACCAAGGCGGTCGTTCACGCCCACAACCGGCTGGAAGCCGACCATTGGCTTGCCGAATACCGTAACAGCAAAAACCCTTGGAGTGCGGTCAATGCCAGCGGCCATTTACGCAAATGCGCTGCATCTGGTGAGGCGATCACTCTGCTCGCTGCCATCCCGGCCAAGCGCCAGGAACAGCCCAAACTCAAGTCCGCCATTCTGACTACCCATGGTGGCGCATTGCGTGACCAAGGCAATAGGACTGATGCCATGGCCATGGGAGAGGAAGCACACCGCCTTCAACCCAAGAATTTCAGGCCATGCACACTCCTTGGCGCGGTCTGTATGGAGCTGGGCATGATCGTTGAAGGCCATGAGTGGTACGGCAAGGCAGAAGTCAGAGGCGCTAGCCGTGACAGCATAGAGGCCGATGTCCGGTCACTGCTGACCCGCATGACTGCCGAGAGGCGCGATTCGGTCGTTGCGGAGCTGCTGCGGATTGATCCAGCGCAATATCGGTGGCTTCGCAAACTGAGAACGGCTTAACGTTCATCAGGGACAGCGAGCCCGGTTGTCCTCGAAGGACATCGAAATAATATGCCATCTTGCTTGAGTCACCCTGCGGGGGTCTTCACTGTCACCTCCTGCTGCAACCCCGACCATCTGAGGGTTTATTTCCCACTGCATCATTCTCTTTCGCTTCTTTTCGCTCTCTTCGTCTCTCTCTCACTGGGCCAGTTCACGCCCCCGAGGCTCAGCTGATGGGGTAGGGGAGGCGCACCGGTACCGAGGCGCTACCCAAGGACACCGCAACAGGCTATCATATTCGCAAATTGATTCATCAAATGTGAGATATGACATGGAAGAGCTGAAAGCGAAATGGATCTTTGAGCAGGGTGGGTTCTCAAAGGCGATGATCGTGCCGACGCCGATGGGTCAGGGCTACCACCTGCACCTGGTTCAGTTCGGCAAACAGAGCGAAACCGTTGTCCTGGAACGACAACGCGGTGGCTGGCGTGTGTTCAAGAGCATCGACGCGGCGGCCAACACCGCAAACAACATTGGATTTAGGCGGATAGAGGTCGATTTGTCGTCGATCCGCTGATGTCCTCCATGGAAAGCGAAGGCCATTGCGGCAGAAAGACTGTAATAGGATAAAAACCTATTAGCCGTCTCCTGAATGCTATTGCATTGGTGATCATGTCGAAACTACCGCATAGGTAGATCAGTCATACCCTCGCTACCGTGGGGCTGGCAGTTGGCATTGGCCAAAAGTCGGTCGTGCTCACCGTAACGGACGGTCAGGGTGAAGGCCTGCGTGTAATTGGGGGGTGTAAGCCCAAACCGCCGAAAATTGGGGTTTGGGGAGCAATGGAACCAAAAACCAACGTAAGCTCTGAATCCCACCGTAAAGGGGCTTTCCGATCTCCAGCTCACCCGCCAGGCATTACTCTCTGATCAGTGCCTCGATGATCGGGCAGATCGTTCCGCCGTCTCCCGCATCACATTGCTGCACCAGTTCGCCTAACAGTTGCTGCATGACGACCAAGTCGGCCATCTTCTGCTCGATCAACGCGAGCTTGCGTGCAGCCCGTGCTCGCGTTTCGGCACAGGCGCACGACTCATCCAGCGTCAGCAGTCCACCGACTTCCGAGAGCGTGAAACCCAGCGCCTGAGCCCGCTTGATGAAACGCAGTCGCTTCACCATGTCCACCGGATAGCGCCGATGGCCACCCAAGGGTTTGGCTGGTTCATCCAGCAGCCCGCGTCGCTGGTAGTAGCGGATCGTCTCGACGTTCACCCCGGCGGCGTCTGCCAGCTTGCCAATGGTCAGCTCTGTGGCCATCACTTTCTCCTTGATTCCGTACTTTGGTACGGAGTTTAGAATAGCACCTAGGCAATCAGGCTCAGGAGATGGGAATGGGGATGCAACTCACCGGGAAAGGCTCGCTGGTCGCGAGTTCGCTGACCGCCATCGGTGCGTCGGTGTGCTGTGTCGGGCCACTGGTGCTGTTGGCACTCGGTGTCGGCGGTACGTGGGTGGGCGCTCTGACCATGATGGAGCCACTACGCCCCCTCTTCATCGGGTTGACTCTACTGTTCCTGGGATTGGCATTCCGCAAGCTCTACCTGGTGCCACAGGTTTGTACGCCAGGTACACCCTGCGCCGATCCGCGCACGCTCGTGCGACAGCGACTCGTGTTCTGGATCGTCAGCGTGCTGCTGCTCGGCCTATTGGCCGTGCCGTGGCTCGCCCCGCTGTTCTACTGAAGGAGATTAACCATGCGCAAACTGCTGATCGCCGTGCTTTTCGCCTTGCCCTTCGTGGCGCTGGCGGCTCCCCCGAAAACCGTCACGCTCGACGTGCAGAACATGACGTGCGGACTCTGTCCGATCACGGTCAAGAAGTCGCTGGAGAAGGTGTCCGGCGTGAGTGACGTCCAGGTCAATTTCGACCAGAAGACGGCGACCGTCACCTACGATCCCGATAAGGCCCAGCCCGAGGCACTGACTGAGGCGACCGCGAACGCGGGATACCCCTCCACAGTGCAGAAGTGAGGTCACGATGAGCGCCATTGTCCTTGAGTCCGTGCTGACTTGCCCGCGCTGCGGCTTCGCCAAGCCGGAAACCATGCCCACGGACGCCTGCCAGTTCTATTACGAGTGCAGCAACTGCAAGGCGCTGCTGCGCCCCAACCCAGGGGATTGCTGCGTTTTCTGTTCGTTCGGCTCGGTGAAGTGCCCGCCGATCCAGCAGCAGCTTGGGTGTTGCTCATAGCGTTTAGGGGGATCACAGGTCGTCGTCTGGATTACGCAGTGGCCGCAGCTCGCCGCGCGCAACTTCTTCCGGTACCGCAAAGGAATACCGCCCGAGCATGTTGATGTGCTCGTAGATCAGCGGCGATAGCCGGGCCAAATCCTCTTCCAGCACTGGATAGCCGTGCTGCTTGAGCCGTTCCACGGCCGCCGTCATGTAGAGGGTGTTCCACAGCACGATGATGTTCACCACCAGGCCCAGAGCACCGAGCTGGTCTTCCTGGCCTTCGCGGTAGCGCTGGCGGAGCTCGCCGCGTTTGCCGTGGAACACGGCGCGGGCCAGGCTGTGCCGGCCTTCGCCTCGGTTCAACTGGGTCAGGGTGGCGCGGCGCTTGGACTCGTCGTCGATATAGGTCAACGTGTGCAGAGTCTTTTCGATCCGCCCGAATTCGGCCAGCGCCTGGGCCAGCCGGGTGGGTCTATCTCCCGTTTGCAGCGTGCGCATGATGCCAGTCGCCGGCACCCGGCCGAGTTTGAGCGAGCCGGCCAGGCGCAGCAGGTCGTCCCAGTGCTCGGCGATCAGGTCGAGTTTGACCGACTGGCGGGCCAGCCCGTTGAGCTTGCCGTAGTCCGCGTCCGGGCGCGTGCGCCAGAAGCGGGTACCGCCGACATCGGCCAGCCGCGGACTGAAGTGGTAGCCAAGTAGGCGGAAGAGCCCGAACACCACATCGCTGTAGGCCCCGGTGTCGGTCATGATTTGCGTCGGCTGCAACTCGGTCTGCTGTTCCAGCACGACCGCCAGCAACACCAGGCTGTCGCGCAGCGTGCCGGGCACGGTGATGGCGTTGAGGCCGGAGAATTGGTCGGAAATCAGGTTGTACCAGGTGACACCCCGGCCGGTGCCGAAATACTTCGGATTGGGGCCGGCATGCACGGTGCGCACCGGTATGACGAAGCGCATGCCATCGGCGGAGGCGACCTCGCCGCCACCCCAGACTTGGGCCAGTTCCAGTTGGCTTTGCGCTCCGACCAGGATGGCGTTAGCCGCTGACAGGGTGTCGTCGCGGATATAATTCTGGCTGACCCAGGACAGCCGGTCACGGCGCAGCGCCGGGTTGTCGGTGCGGATCAAGGGCTCCAGGCCGGTGTTGCAGGCCCCGCCCAACAGCACCGCGCAGAGGCTGGTGACCAGGTTGTCGGCGCGTGCATTGCGTTCGGAGACATGGGTGAAGGCCTCGGAAAAGCCAGTGCGGGCGGCGATTTCCAAGAGGATTTCCGGCAGATCGACACGCGGCATCAGGTCAGACACGGCCGCCCGCAGTTGCAGCAACGAGCAGGGCTCGTCCAGCTTGTCCAGCGCCCCGAGCGACAGTTCGGTCTTGCCCTCGGTGTTCTCGCTCAGTTGAATCGCCGGGTTGTCGGGCAGGCGCGCGGCTACTGCCAGCCAGGTTGCATCCAGCTCGACGGACAAGGCGTCCAGGGTGGTTTTGGCGTCGATGGTCAGGCCCAGTGACCGGCAGATGATCGGTCGCGCCGCCAGCCATTCGGCACCGTCGAGCAGGCCAAGGCGCGGGTCGGCATAGCGCCAACTGGGCGAGACGAAGACATCGCGGCGGCGCAGGGCCGTGCGCAGCGCATCGAGCGTGCAGAACACATAGGCACCCATGTCGAGGGAGCCATCTTCGCGGGTGATGTGCTTCTGCCAAGCCTTGGCCACGATCTCCTGCGGCGCGTCATCCTCTGGCTTCCGGCGCGGCAGGTTCAGTTGCAGCCACTCCAGACTAGCCGCCACGCCCTTGCCGGCCGGGCTGAAGCCGAAGCGGATGTGCTTGAGCAGGTCGGGCAGGAAGCGGCGCACGCTGCGGTAGCGCGCTTCCAATGCAAGAAAATAGACGTCATCTACCGGGCGGATCAGCGCGTTGACCTCTTCCAGGGCCTTTTCCAGGGTGGTCCTCGGCAGGTCGTTGAACAGCCGGGCGCGCACGTTGTCATCGCTGATCGAGCTGTCCAGCACGACCTTGCACGCGGCGGCGAGCGTCGCGGCCGACCGATCCAGGTCTTTCAGGCTGCGCATGCGGGCTTTCTTGTCGGCCTTCTCCGCGTTGCTGAACAGGTCGCGCAGCAAGGCCTCCAGGACTTCCAGTGCGTCGTCGTGCGCAGTCGCCTCCAGGCAGAGTGCGAAGGCCACCAGTGTCGCCATCCGCCGCGACGCCGGCAGCCGATTAATCGCGGTGACCTTGGCCGTGTTGGCGAAGCGGGCCAGGGCGGCGATACGGCTGGGAGGGATGTGCGCCGCCGCCGGCAAGGTGATGCCGATGCCGCGCACGTCATCGAGCCGGCGCAGTGCCCGAATCAACGCGGGGCCACTGACCATGACCGGGCCGGAGCGCAATTGATCCAGCCGGGAGCTGTGGTTGCCTTCGGCCACCGTCAGCAAGTCTTGCAGTTGCAATCGCTGTTCCTCAGTCACGCTGCGGCCCAGCGTAAACCAGAGGCGTTCTTCGACCCGACTGCGCAACTGGGCGATAAAGCGCTCTAGTTGAGACACACCAGGCAGGAGGACTTTCTGTGTGAACAGCCACGAGGTGGCTCGCTCAAACAGCACTCCCGGCCGGTCGGTGCCCGTCCAGCAGAGGGCATACAGCCAGCGGCTCAAGCGAAAGCCGATGCCCGGATCGGTGAAATGACGATAGCCAAAGCGGTTCTGAATATCGGTGGCATGTATCCAGCGGCGATGATCGCTATAGCGCTGGAGGCAGTCGGGGTCTGGAATCGCCAGTTGTCGGCAAAGCACCTGCAGGACTTCCACCGGCACGGCGGCGGGCTTGTCCGGCAGAACGCCAACGAAGCGGACGGTGGTCAGCAGAACGGCATAACCCAGACGGTTATGGTTACCCCGCAGCACCTGGATGGCTTCACGGTCTTCATCGCTCAGGTGGAAGTAACGTTCCAGCTCTTCACGGCTGGGCGAATCAACATAGCGGCCAAAACCGTCGCGTTGCTCTTGAGTCAGAAAACCGACCGGCATTGATCACAGCACCTCGACGCAGAACACGGCGGGCGTGACGATCCGCGTGCGTTCGATGTGCCCGCGTTGCAGCAGGCCGGCGCGGCGATCACCGGTTATCAGGTAGTCCGCATCGCCCGCCAAGGCCATGGCCAGCAAAAACGAGTCATCCGGATCATCGGCTTCGACCTCGATGGTCAGGCGCTCCAGTACCACAGCCCGTTGCAGGTTATTGATCATGGCGCCCACCTTGGCGGGCTGTAGGATGGCCTGAAGCTTGGGATAGCGGCTGGCTCGACGAATTTCATCGAGTTGCATCCGCGAGGTCACCACCTCGAAACGCGCCGCCCGCCAGGCACGGTAGATCGCATCGGGCGCGCCATGTGGCGAGATCAGGGCGCTGAACAGGATGTTGGTATCCAACACGACCCGCATCAGCGCTTACGTGCCCAGTCGAGCGCTTCGTCAACCGCGTTGGTCAATTCTGCCTCACTCAGATGGGCGTTAGCGGCCTTGGCCTGCTCAGCGCTCAGCTCCAGGATGTGTGCCCGTACCGCTTCTTCGATGAAGCGCGACAGGTCGCCCTTACGGCCGCCGCCCTGGCTGGCCAGAAACATCCGAAGCGACTGGTCGGTGTCGGCCGAGACGGCGACATTCCAGCGAATGGTATTCATAGCGTTCTCCGCTAATAGGTGTTTGTGTGTTTATACGCCAATCACAAAGGGCGATGCAATGGTTCGACAAAACGAACGTATATGTGACAGGTACGACATGCTGATAGGCTACATGCGGGTATCGAAGGCGGACGGCTCCCAGGCTACCGATTTGCAGCGCGACGCGCTGATTGCCGCCGGGGTCGATCCAGTACATCTTTACGAGGACCAGGCATCCGGCATGCGCGAGGATCGGCCCGGCTTGACGAGCTGCCTGAAGGCGTTGCGAACTGGCGACACACTGGTCGTGTGGAAACTGGATCGGCTCGGACGCGACCTGCGACATCTCATCAACACCGTGCACGACCTGACTGGGCGCGGCATCGGCTTGAAGGTATTAACCGGGCACGGCGCGGCCATCGACACCACGACCGCCGCCGGCAAGCTGGTCTTTGGCATCTTCGCCGCCCTGGCCGAGTTCGAGCGCGAGTTGATCGCGGAGCGCACGATTGCCGGCCTAGCCTCGGCCCGCGCGCGCGGGCGGAAAGGCGGCCGGCCGTTCAAGATGACCGCCGCCAAGCTGCGGCTGGCGATGGCGGCAATGGGTCAGCCAGAGACCAAGGTCGGCGACCTGTGCCAGGAACTTGGCGTCACGCGGCAGACCCTGTATCGGCATGTTTCACCCAAGGGTGAGCTACGTCCAGATGGCGAGAAGCTACTCAGCCGAATTTGATGCCGGCATGAGGCAACGTAGCGACAGCGTGGTTTGTCTCAATGGGAAGCGCTCATGATCGACCTCTGAAGGCCCGCAGCAGCCGCGTCACAGACAGGACAAACAAGCCGGTCAGCGTGAGGGCTGCAATACCCCAGTGCTCGCCGATGAACGCGCCGGCCGTCGTGCCGGCCAGCACAATGGCGAGAATCGGCAAATGACAGGGACAGGTGAGCACCGCCAGCGCACCCCACAGGTAGCCGGTGAACGGCTTGTGTGTCTCGGTCGGCAAGCGCTCGGGGCTGTTCATGGCAGACTCTCCGCTTGCTGGGCCGGCGCGGTCGGCATCGCGGCCAACTGCACTTCCAGATCGGCCAACGCTTCGCGTCGGCGTTCGACGAACTGACTCAGCACGGCAAGCTGTGCGGCTGTTTCATCGCAGTCCGCCGCATCCAGCGCCCGGCACAACCGCGCCAATGCGTCCAGGCCGATGCCCGCCTCAAAAGCGGCCCGCACAAAGCACAGCCGCTGCAAGGCGGCGTCATCGAACAAGCCGTAGCCGCCCGTGGTGCAGGCGACTGGCCGCAGCAATCCGCGCAGCAGGTAGTCGCGCACGATATGCACGCTCACCCCGGCCTCAAGGGCCAGTCGGGACACTGTGTAGGCGTTCATCGAACACCTCCTTTTCCTTATCCGGCGCAGCAGGACAGTTGCTTCACGTCCTTGCTGAAGGTCTGCGCCGCGAGCTTCAAGCCCTCGACCATCGTTAGGTAGGGGAACAACTGGTCGGCTAGTTCCTGCACCGTCATGCGGTTGCGAATGGCGAGAACAGCCGTCTGGATCAGTTCGCCCGCTTCCGGGGCCACCACCTGTACGCCAATCAGCCGTCCGCTGCCTTCCTCGATGACCAGCTTGATGAAGCCGCGGGTATCGAAGTTGGCGAGCGCACGCGGCACGTTGTCGAGCGTCAGCGTGCGGCTGTCGGTTTCGATGCCATCGTGGTGCGCTTCCGCCTCGCTGTAGCCCACGGTCGCCACTTGCGGGTCGGTGAACACCACGGCCGGCATCGCGGTCAGATTGATGGCGGCGTCGCCGCCGGTCATGTTAATGGCCGCACGAGTGCCGGCCGCTGCCGCCACATAGACGAACTGCGGCTGGTCGGTGCAGTCGCCGGCCGCGTAGATGTTCGGGCTACTGGTGCGCATGCCCTTGTCGATGACGATGGCCCCCTGCGCATTGACGGCTACCCCCGCCGCTTCCAATGCCAGGCTGCGCGTGTTCGGTGTCCGGCCGGTGGCGACCAGCAGCTTGTCGGCGCGCACTTCGCCCTGTCCAGTGGTCAGCACGAATTCGCCGTCCACATGGGCGACTTGGCTGGCTTGCGTATGTTCCAGTACCTTGATTCCTTCGGCACGGAAGGCGGCTGTGACGGCCTCGCCGATGGCAGGGTCTTCGCGGAAGAACAGCGTGCTGCGCGCAAGGATCGTGACCTGGCTACCCAGCCGGGCGAAGGCTTGCGCCAGTTCCAGCGCCACCACCGACGAGCCGATGACGGCCAGGCGTTCGGGAATGGTGTCGCTGACCAAGGCCTCGGTCGAAGTCCAGTAGGGTGACTCTTTCAGGCCCGGAATCGGCGGCATGGCCGGACTGGCACCCGTGGCGACCAGGCAGCGGTCGAACATCACGACGCGCTCACCACCCTCGTTCAAACTAACGATAAGGCTCTGGTCGTCCTTGAAACGCGCTTCACCGTGCAGAACGGTGATGGCTGAATTGCCGTCCAGGATGCCTTCGTACTTGGCATGACGGAGTTCTTCGACACGGGCCTGCTGCTGGGCCAGCAGCCGCTCGCGCAAGATCGTCGGCGGTGTGGGTGGCATGCCGCCGTCGAATGGGCTTTCCCGGCGCAGATGGGCGATGTGGGCGGCGCGGATCATGATCTTGGACGGCACACAACCGACGTTGACGCAGGTGCCGCCGATGGTGCCGCGCTCAATCAGCGTGACCTGCGCGCCTTGCTCGACGGCCTTCAGTGCTGCCGCCATCGCGGCTCCACCGCTGCCGATCACGGCGACTTGCAACGGGCGCTCGCCGCCGCTGCCCTTGTCGGCGGCACCCATCCAGCCGCGCACCTTGTCGAACAGCCCAGTGCGGTTGTCGGTCGGCGGGGCATCGGCGAGCATCGCTTTGTAGCCCAGGCCAGCCACGGCGGCGGTCAGTGCGTCCGGCGCTGTGCCTGGATCAAGGGCGAGCTGGGCCGCGCCCTTGGCATAGGACACTATGGCAGATTGGACGCCGGGTACTTTTTCCAGCGCTTCCTTGACGTGCGCCGCGCACGAGTCGCAGGTCATGCCGGTGATTTTTAGATGGGTCATGCGACAGATCCTTTTTCGTTTGTGGTAGCAGACAAGGGCGTCAGATGTGCTGCGCTGCCGTTTTCAGTGCCTCACTTCTTGACGCTGGACGGATAGCCTGCGTCTTCGGTGGCCTTGGTCAGCTTCTGCACGCTGGTCTTGGCATCATCGAAGGTGACAACCGCTTCGCGTGTCTCGAAGGTCACGTTAACTTTGCTGACGCCTTCGACCTTGGAAATCGCCTTCTTGACGGTGATCGGACAAGCGGAGCAGGTCATGCCCGGTACGGACAGCGTGACGGTCTGGGTGGCGGCCCACACGGGGGCAACAACGGCAGCGATGGCGAGAGAGGCAAACAGTTTTTTCATGATGAACTCCTGTGATTAATAGAAAAATGGCATGACGTAGGGAAATCCGAGCGCGACCAGAACCAGCGCGGCCACGACCCAGAAAATGAGCTTGTAAGTAGCGCGCACTTGGGGAATCGCACACACATCCCCTGGTTTGCAGGCTTGCGCCGGTCGGTAGATGCGCCGCCAGGCGAAAAACAGCGCCACCAACGCCGCGCCGATGAAGATCGGGCGATAAGGTTCCAACACCGTCAAGTTGCCGATCCAAGCGCCGCTGAACCCCAGGGCGATCAGAACCAGCGGCCCCAGGCAGCAAGCCGAGGCGAGGATGGCGGCTAGCCCGCCAGTGAAGAGCGCCCCGCGCCCGTTTTGAGGTTCAGACATACGCTTGTCCTTTCAAATCTGGATTGGATAGCTTAAGCTTACTTCCGTACCAATGTACGGAGTCAAGCGATATGGAAAAAAATTTGGAGAATCTGACTATTGGCGTTTTCGCCAAGGCGGCCGGGGTCAACGTGGAAACAATCCGGTTCTATCAGCGCAAGGGCTTGTTGCCGGAGCCGGACAAGCCCTATGGCAGCATCCGCCGCTATGGCGAGGCGGATGTGACGCGGGTGCGCTTCGTGAAATCAGCCCAGCGGCTCGGATTCAGCCTCGACGAGATCGCAGAGCTGCTGAGGCTGGATGACGGCACCCACTGCGAGGAAGCCAGCAGCCTGGCCGAGCACAAGCTTCAGGACGTGCGCGAAAAAATGACCGACCTGGCGCGCATGGAAACCGTGCTATCCGAACTTGTGTTCGCCTGCCATGCGCGGCAAGGGAACGTTTCTTGCCCGCTGATTGCTTCGCTGCAAGGGGAGAAAGAGCCGCGTGGTGCCGACGCGGTGTAGCCGAGGGTAGTTACGCCTTAGCGTGCTTTATTTTCCGTTTTCTGAGACGACCCCTATTTGTCCACCCTGTGGATGAATAGCTTTTTTTTTGGGAGGACACTGTGATGCTAGCTTTTGTTTTCACCTAAATCCTGTTTGCTGCATAAAAAATTTCAAGAGCTAAACAGGAGTAAATAAAAATGAGTTTAATTATTAAAGCGAGAAACATACGCTTGGATTATGCTGGGCGTGATGTTTTGGATATTGATGAATTGGAAATTCACTCTTATGACCGTATTGGTCTTGTGGGTGATAACGGAGCAGGAAAGAGTAGTTTACTCAAAGTACTTAATGGCGAAATTGTTTTAGCCGAAGCGACATTACAGCGTTTTGGTGATTTTGCACATATCAGCCAACTGGGCGGAATCGAAATAGAAACGGTCGAAGACCGGGCAATGTTATCTCGCCTTGGTGTTTCCAATGTACAAAACGACACAATGAGTGGCGGAGAGGAAACTCGTGCAAAAATTGCTGCCGCATTTTCCCAACAAGTACATGGCATTCTAGCGGATGAACCAACCAGCCACCTTGATCTCAATGGAATAGATCTACTTATTGGTCAACTTAAAGCATTTGATGGAGCATTACTTGTTATCAGTCATGACCGATATTTTCTTGATATGGTTGTAGACAAGATATGGGAGTTAAAAGACGGTAAAATTACGGAATATTGGGGTGGTTACTCGGATTACTTGCGTCAAAAAGAAGAAGAGCGACAACACCAAGCCGTAGAATATGAGCTGATGATGAAGGAACGGGAGCGATTAGAATCTGCTGTGCAAGAAAAACGCCAGCAAGCTAATCGATTAGACAATAAGAAAAAAGGAGAAAAATCCAAAAACTCTACCGAAAGTGCTGGACGACTTGGGCATGCAAAAATGACTGGCACCAAGCAAAGAAAACTGTATCAGGCAGCTAAGAGTATGGAAAAGCGTTTGGCTGCATTAGAAGATATTCAAGCACCAGAGCATTTGCGTTCTATTCGTTTTCGTCAAAGTTCAGCCCTAGAACTGCACAATAAGTTCCCGATTACGGCAGATGGTCTGAGCTTAAAATTTGGTAGCCGTACTATCTTTGATGACGCTAACTTTATAATACCGCTTGGCGCTAAAGTCGCTATAACTGGATCGAATGGAACAGGGAAAACGTCCTTGTTAAAAATGATATCAGAACGTGCTGATGGATTAACCATATCTCCAAAAGCTGAAATTGGCTACTTTACACAAACAGGATATAAATTTAACACGCATAAATCTGTGCTCTCCTTTATGCAGGAAGAGTGCGAGTACACAGTTGCGGAAATTCGTGCAGTATTGGCTTCAATGGGGATCGGAGCGAATGATATTCAAAAAAACTTATCCGACTTATCGGGAGGTGAAATCATCAAACTGCTTTTATCCAAAATGCTTTTAGGAAAATATAATATTTTGCTTATGGATGAACCAGGAAACTATCTTGACCTAAAAAGTATTGCCGCATTAGAAACAATGATGAAGTCCTATGCAGGAACTATTATCTTCGTATCTCATGACAAGCAATTGGTCGATAATATTGCTGACATTATCTACGAGATCAAAGACCACAAAATCATCAAGACTTTTGAGAGAGATTGTTAATGATAGCCAATCTAATCCGAACATTAATTATTGAACTCTTTAAAGGAAATTAAAAATGACAATTCAAGATATTCAATCACTTGCTGAAGCACACGGCTTGTTGCTTACGGACAAAATGAATTTCAATGAAATGGGCATTGATTTTAAGGTCGTTTTTGCTCTTGATACAAAGGGGCAACAATGGTTGCTGCGTATTCCTCGTCGTGATGGCATGAGGGAACAAATCAAGAAAGAAAAACGCATTTTAGAATTGGTAAAAAAACATCTTTCTGTAGAGGTTCCTGATTGGAGAATTTCATCTACAGAATTAGTGGCTTATCCCATACTTAAAGATAATCCTGTTTTAAATTTGGATGCTGAAACCTATGAAATAATTTGGAATATGGACAAAGATAGCCCGAAATACATAACATCTTTGGCAAAAACCTTATTTGAAATCCATAGTATTCCTGAAAAAGAAGTTCGGGAAAATGATTTGAAAATTATGAAACCTTCAGATTTAAGACCTGAAATAGCAAACAATTTGCAGTTAGTAAAATCTGAAATTGGTATAAGTGAGCAATTGGAAACCCGCTACAGAAAATGGTTGGATAATGATGTTCTATGGGCAGATTTCACCCAATTTATACATGGCGATTTATATGCTGGGCATGTACTAGCTTCAAAGGATGGAGCTGTTTCAGGCGTTATTGATTGGTCAACAGCCCATATAGATGACCCAGCGATTGATTTTGCTGGGCATGTAACTTTGTTTGGAGAAGAAAGCCTCAAAACTCTAATCATCGAGTATGAAAAACTAGGGGGTAAAGTTTGGAATAAACTATATGAACAGACTTTAGAAAGAGCAGCGGCCTCTCCTTTGATGTATGGTTTATTTGCCTTAGAAACTCAAAATGAAAGCCTTATCGTTGGAGCAAAAGCTCAGTTGGGAGTTATATAATTTAAAAATATGATTGCTGAGAACTGCCTTGTTTTGAAACTTGGTTGGCTTTAATTAGTTTTTAGTATTCTTTATAGAAAATGCCTCGATCAAGGGGCATTTCTAACAATCATTTAACATAAAATTTCTTATGTGAAGTAACCTGAATGCAGCGGTGCCCCATTGGGGGCGCGTTGAGATAAGCCTCTTTTAGATAACTTTAGCAACTCGATAGACAGTTGCAACTCCACAATTCACTGCTTTGGCAATTTCTTCCTTAGTCATATTGCCAACTACTAGCAATTCTTTTATTCGTTTATGTTTAGCCTCATTTGCCTTCTTGCCTGTTGGTTTGTAACCCGAACGTGCCAGGCCCTGCTTAATACGTTCTATACGTTTCTCATTGTCTAGGCGGGCCATTGTTGCCAGAAGATCAATCAACATATTGTTGATGAGTTCCAAGATTGAATGAGTAATGCTGTCACTGGTTTGAATCATTTGGTAGGTAGTAGGAAGATCTGCTACGACTAAACGAAGTCCCTTCTCCTGGATCCTGCGCTTCAGCTCTTGAAAATCTCGTTGGGTTAGGCGTGATAAGCGGTCAATACTTTCAACTAACAATGTGTCACCTTGATTTGCTTCTGACAGTAGCTTATTCAATTCAGGTCGGTCTAACTTCGTACCACTATAGTTTTCCACGTACACAATGGTTTCACCCAAATTCAAGTTTTGGTTTAGATCCTGAAGAATCTGCAAAGCCCTTTCTGCATCTTGATCTTTAGTTGAAGCTCGTAGATAAATACGTGTATTCATTTCTATCATTTAATCTTAATTCTATTAGATTAATGATAATACTATCATTTAATTATTGCATTAAGTCTAATGATAGATATTGTATGCGATTTGGCTCGCTATCATTCAGGTATAGTCTTTTGATAAAAAAAGCATGACTAAAAGCCATGCCTTGGGAATTCGTATAACGCCCATTATGTTAATTTTAGTTTTCCTTAATACGACAAAAATATCTACTTCATTTCACGAGAATTTCTTTTGCTAAAAGTTCTTCTTTCGTTACACCGAAATATCTTATTTCTAATTTAGGCCTGCCTAACATCTTTAAAAGATTGTTTTCATCATTTATATTTTTTATAGCTTTGCTTACACAATCAATTACGTCATTAGTTTTAGAAATAGCTTCTTTTTCAGATACTTGATCGCTTACTTTTCGAGATATTAAGTCATCAAAATATATCCTATATTCTTCACAAACTAGATAAAAATAAGGGTCTAATCTATCTAAATCATATTCAGATTCAAAGGGTTTACGATCTAATAAATCTTTTTCAGGATAAATAATCAATTGTCCTGCATCGAACCAAAACTCCACAGAAAAATTATCAAACTCAATTCCATTTAAATCATTACTAAAATTTTGAAAATACTGTAATAAAAGATTTTCTATATCCTCTAAAAACTCTTTATTCTTAATATCAAATATTAAAGATTCATTAGAAATAGCTTTGATACAATCTTCTTGAATATCTAACCCCTTTAAAGTCATTTTTACTCCATTTAAATTTTTAGGTTTTGGTGCATTAAGAATTTTGATTAACTTAACATAATGGGTATTAAGTGTAGTGTGTTTGTCTATCAATAAGAGATTTATCTAATTTAATTCAAGCCCCCGGCGCAGGTGGTAACCTGACAAGCCACAAAAACGCCCGCAAACCCTTGTCAGGGGATGTAAGCCGGAACCCCAGAAATTTCCGTCACCCTAGTTGGGTGGGCTCAACACTCGTGTCACCAGCTACCTT
>NZ_JAPDCD010000023.1:0-83041 GCF_027705695.1 Aeromonas sp. QDB62
CTGCGGGAGTGGAATTCTACTCAACCGCCTTCTCGAGTCAAGCCTTATTTTCAAAGGCTTTTCGAGGTTATCGACTTAGGCGTTTGCGTTGCCGCTTGCCCTGTCGATGGAGGCGCATTATAGGGAGTTGAATCTTTCTGGCAACCCCTCATCGGCAATAAAATTGCAAAAAAGGGCACTTTTTTAGTTATTCATATCCAACCACAGCTTTTATACAAACTTATCCACAGAAACCGGTTTTGGATTGCTAGAATGGCCGAAAACAAGGAGGCCAAGATGGACTTGCGACTGAGACCCTACAAGGGAAAACGCCCGCAATTGGGCAAACGGGCATATGTAGATCCCTGCGCGACACTGGTGGTGTGATATCGAGCTGGCCGACGATACGCAAGTAAAGTGAGCAATTCCGTATTACACCAGGTTCGGAACGGCTCTTAGCTCCTATATAGAAGAGTTGAATAATGAGAGAAGGCAGTTGAGGCAGTTGAGGCAGTTGAGGCAGTTGAGGCAGTTGAGGCAGTTGAGGCAGTTGAGGCAGTTGAGGCAGTTGAGGCAGTTGAGGCAGTTGAGGCAGTTGAGGCAGTTGAGGCAGTTGAGGCAGTTGAGGCAGTTGAGGCAGTTGAGGCAGTATCAGAATTCATTAAAAGAAAAGCCGGGACAAGCCCGGCTTTTTCTTTATCACTCAGCAGCTGCTTCAGCAGCTGCCGGGCGGTCTACCAGCTCAATATAAGCCATAGGGGCGTTGTCGCCAGCACGGAAACCGCATTTCAGAATGCGAGTATAACCGCCAGCGCGCTCCAGGTAGCGCGGGCCCAGTTCATTGAACAGCTTAGCCACGATCGCGTTGTCGCGAGTGCGGGCAAATGCCAGACGACGATTAGCAACGCTATCAGTCTTGGCAAGGGTGATCAGCGGTTCAACTACACGACGCAGCTCTTTTGCCTTAGGCAGAGTCGTCTTGATGATCTCATGACGAACCAGGGAGCTGGCCATGTTGCGGAACATTGCCTGACGATGGCTGCTGTTCCGATTCAGTTGACGACCACTCAAACGATGGCGCATGACCTTATCCTTCTAACTAAATCTGTGAAACCCGTAATCTGGATTACTCGTCAGCGATGCTGGCGGGCGGCCAGTTCTCAAGGCGCATGCCAAGAGACAGACCACGGGAGGCCAACACGTCCTTGATCTCAGTCAGGGACTTCTTACCAAGGTTAGGAGTCTTAAGCAACTCAACCTCAGTACGCTGTACCAGATCACCAATATAGTGGATAGCTTCTGCCTTCAGACAGTTCGCAGAACGAACTGTCAGCTCCAAATCATCGACAGGACGTAGCAGAATCGGATCAAACTCGGGTTTCTCTTCTTTCTTCTCGGGCACGCTGACATCGCGCAGATCCACGAAGGCTTCCAGTTGCTCGGCCAAAATAGTGGCAGAACGACGGATGGCTTCTTCAGGATCCAGGGTGCCATTGGTCTCCATGTCGATGACCAGCTTGTCCAAGTCGGTACGCTGTTCCACACGTGCTGCCTCAACATTGTAGGCAATACGAACGATGGGGCTGAACGCGGAGTCCAGCAGCAGGCGACCAATCGGACGCTCTTCGTCATCGTTGTGAACACGAGCAGAAGCAGGCACATAACCACGACCGCGCTGAACTTTCAGGCGCATGCTGATTTCAGCATTGGCACCAGTCAGGTGGCAGATTACGTGCTCCGGGTTTACGATCTCGACTTCATCACCGTGAGTGATATCACCAGCGGTAACGGGGCCTGTTCCAGACTTGGTCAGGGACAGAGTTACCTCGTCCTTGCCTTCCAGCTTCACAGCGATACCTTTCAGGTTGAGCAGGATTTCAAGAATGTCCTCCTGTACACCTTCTTTGCTGCTGTACTCATGCAGTACCCCGTCAATTTCGACTTCAGTAACTGCACAACCGGGCATAGATGACAGCAAAATACGACGCAGGGCGTTGCCCAGCGTGTGACCAAAGCCACGCTCAAGCGGCTCAAGAGTCACTTTCGCATGAGTCGGGCTAACTTGCTCGATGTCAACTAGCCGCGGTTTAAGAAAATCTGTTACAGAACCCAGCATTGTGTCCTCTCTTTAGAAGCTAGCTTTACTTGGAGTAAAGCTCGACGATCAGCTGTTCGTTAATGTCGGCAGACAGGTCGGAACGCTCTGGCAGACGCTTGAAAGCACCTTCCATTTTAGCGGCGTCAACCTCTACCCAAGTCGGCTTCTCACGCTGACCAGCAACTTCCAGGGAAGCTTTGATACGCGCTTGCTTCTTAGCCTTCTCACGAACGCAGATCACGTCCTCAGGGGAAACCTGGAAAGAAGGAATGTTCACAACGCGACCGTTTACCATGATGGCCTTGTGGCTCACCAGCTGACGAGATTCAGCACGGGTAGCGCCGAAGCCCATACGGTAAACAACGTTGTCCAAACGACCTTCCAGCAGCTGCAACAGGTTTTCACCGGTGTTACCCTTTTGACGGGCAGCGTCGCGGTAGTAGTTGCGGAACTGTTTTTCCAATACGCCGTAGATACGACGAACTTTTTGTTTCTCGCGCAGCTGAACACCGTAGTCGGACAGACGCGCTTTACGCGCACCGTGCTGACCAGGGGCGGTGTCAATCTTGCACTTAGAATCAATCGCACGAACACCAGACTTCAGGAAGAGGTCGGTGCCCTCACGACGGCTAAGCTTAAGCTTAGGACCGATATATCTTGCCATCTTCTTTCTCCAACAATCCTAGACCAAGTTGCTACTGCGTTATACGCGGCGCTTCTTGGGAGGACGACAACCGTTGTGCGGGATCGGAGTCACATCAGTAATATTAGTGATGCGGAAACCAGCCGCGTTCAGAGCGCGGATGGAAGACTCACGACCGGGACCCGGACCTTTGACCATGACTTCCAGGTTCTTCACGCCGTATTCTTTGGCGATCTCACCAGCACGCTCAGCAGCTACCTGGGCAGCAAACGGAGTGGACTTACGGGAACCACGGAAACCTGAACCACCAGAGGTAGCCCATGACAGAGCGTTGCCCTGACGGTCAGTAATGGTCACGATTGTGTTGTTGAAAGATGCATGAACGTGCGCAATACCGTCGCTCACTTGCTTTTTAACGCGCTTGCGAGCACGAGTCGGAGTTTTAGCCATTTTCTACCTTCCCGTTACTTCTTGATAGCCTTGCGCGGACCCTTACGGGTACGAGCGTTGGTCTTGGTACGTTGACCACGAACAGGCAGGCTACGACGGTGACGCAAACCACGGTAGCAACCCAGATCCATCAATCGCTTGATGTTCATGGAAATCTGACGACGCAGGTCACCTTCAACGGTGAATTTCCCTACTTGTTCACGCAGACTCTCGATCTGAGCTTCGTCCAGGTCTTTAATTTTCACATTCTCAGCGATACCGGCTGCGGCACAGATGGCCTTGGAGCGGGTACGACCGACGCCATAAATCGCAGTCAAAGCGATGACTGCATGCTTATGGTCAGGAATGTTAATGCCAGCGATACGGGCCACTATTCACTCCTACATATAGTAGATTACGACCACCACAAAGCCCGTGAGCGGATACGTGGCGGTCAACCAATACACAACAAAAGTTGGCTGGCTATATTAGCCAGCACAACTATTTGTTGCAAGTACTAACCGTAAAAAATTAGCCTTGGCGCTGTTTATGCTTTGGCTCGCTGCAAATCACACGCACCACACCGTGACGCTTGATGATTTTGCAGTTACGGCAGATTGCCTTAACGGAAGCACGAACTTTCATTGCTTAACTCCGTAACTACGCCGACCTTTAGCGGCCGTAGCCCTTCAGGTTGGCCTTCCTCAGGACGTCGCCATATTGATGAGACATCATATGGGTTTGTACCTGAGCCATGAAGTCCATGATAACTACCACGATAATCAGCAGCGAAGTGCCACCGAAGTAGAACTGTACGTTCCAGGCAGTCATCAAGAACTGGGGTACCAGACAGATAAAGGTTATATAGAGCGCACCTGCCAATGTCAGGCGAGTCATAACCTTATCGATGTAACGTGCTGTCTGCTCGCCCGGGCGAATCCCCGGGATAAAGGCTCCACTCTTCTTCAGATTATCTGCTGTCTCGCGGGGGTTGAACACCAGCGCGGTATAGAAGAAGCAGAAGAAGATAATGGCTGCTGCATACAGCATCTCGTAAAGCGGTTGACCCGGCTGCAGGACCATAGAGACCTGTTGCAGGATGTCAGCTACTTTACCCTCGCCCTGACCAAACCAAGAGGTAATGGTCCCCGGGAAGAGGATGATACTGGATGCGAAAATCGCAGGAATCACACCGGCCATATTCACTTTCAACGGCAGGTGTGTGCTTTGCGCGGCGAATACCTGGCGGCCTTGTTGACGCTTGGCATAGTTAACGACGATACGACGCTGACCACGCTCCACGAACACCACAAAGTAAGTCACTGCGAAAACAATCAAGCCCAGCAACAACAACAGCAGGATGTGCAATTCCCCTTGACGTGCCTGTTCGGCCGTAGCGCCAATGGCATGCGGCAGACCAGCAACGATACCCGTGAAAATAATCAACGAGATACCATTACCAATCCCACGCTCGGTAATCTGTTCACCCAACCACATCAAAAACATGGTACCGGTGACCAGACTTACAACCGCTGTGAAATAGAAGCCTAAACCCGGATGAGTCACGAGTCCATGCATCATATTCGGCAGACCGGTTGCAATACCAATTGCCTGGAAAGTTCCCAAAACCAGCGTGCCCCAACGGGTATATTGGCTAATCTTGCGACGGCCGGATTCACCTTCTTTCTTGAGTTCAGCAAGAGCGGGGTGAACCACAGTCAGCAGCTGGATAATGATCGACGCCGAAATGTACGGCATGATCCCCAACGCAAGAATAGAAGCACGCGAGAGTGCACCACCACTGAACATGTTGAACATCTCAATGATGGTGCCCTTCTGTTGCTGGAACAACTCGGCCAGTACGGCGGCGTCAATACCAGGAATCGGCACATAAGAGCCTGCACGGAAAACGATAATCGCCCCGAGAACGAAGAGCAGACGGCTCTTCAGTTCACTCAGACCACCCTGTGCTTTAACATCCAATCCTGGTTTCTTAGCCATTGTACTGATTATTCCTCGATTTTACCGCCAGCGGCCTCGATGGCTGCACGTGCACCTTTGGTGACGGACAGACCACGAACGGTCACAGCACGGTCAATGTTGCCAGACAGAACAACTTTAGCGAATACGATGTTCTTAGTAACAACACCGGCTTGCTTCAGAGTGCTCAGATCGACCACATCACCTTCCACCATGGCGATTTCGTTCAGACGCACTTCGGCAGAAACCAAAGATTTGCGAGAGAAGAAACCGAACTTCGGCAGACGGATTTTCAAAGGCATCTGGCCGCCTTCGAAACCGTTGCGGACTTTGCCGCCACCGGAACGAGAGGTTTGGCCTTTAACACCACGACCACCAGTCTTGCCCAGGCCGGAGCCGATACCACGGCCACGACGTTGTTTTTCAGGCTTGGAACCAGCGGCCGGAGACAGAGTGTTCAGACGCATGCTTAGCCCTCCACCTTAACCATGTAATAAACCTGGTTGATCATGCCGCGTACGCAAGGAGTATCTTCCAGCTCAACGGTGTGACCAATGCGACGCAGACCCAGACCACGCAGAGTCGCCTTGTGCTTTGGCAGACGGCCGATAGAGCTGCGAGTTTGAGTTACTTTTACAGTGTTAGCCATGTCGCATTACCCCAGAATTTCTTCAACGCGCAGACCACGCTTGGCAGCGATCTGTTCCGGTGATTGACCGTGAACCAGAGCGTCTACAGTTGCGCGAACAACGTTGATTGGGTTGGTGGAACCGTAGGTCTTGGCCAGCACGTTGTGGATACCGGCAACTTCCAGAACAGCACGCATGGCGCCGCCTGCAATGATACCAGTACCTTGAGAGGCCGGCTTCATGAACACGGTGGAGCCAGAGTGAACACCACGCACCGGGTGGTGCAGAGTGCCGTTGTTCAGCTCAACCTTGTTCAGGTTACGCTTAGCCTGTTCCATTGCTTTTTGAATAGCAGCCGGAACTTCACGGGCTTTACCGTAACCGTAACCTACACGGCCGTTACCATCACCCACCACGGTCAACGCGGTGAAGGACATGATACGACCACCTTTAACAGTTTTCGAAACACGGTTTACTGCAATGAGCTTTTCTTGCAGTTCGCCGGCTTGAGATTCGACTTTAGCCATCTTCGACTCCTAGCTTAGAACTGAAGACCAGCGTCACGTGCGGCAGCTGCCAGAGCAGCAATGCGACCGTGATACTTGAAACCGGAACGATCGAAAGATACGTTCTGAACGCCTTTGGCAATAGCACGCTCAGCGATAGCTTTACCTACAGCGGTAGCAGCATCTGCATTACCGGTGTATTTCAGAGCTTCACTGATGGCTTTCTCTACTGTGGAAGCAGAGGCCAGAACTTCGGAACCGTTGGCTGCAATAACCTGCGCATAGATATGACGCGGGGTACGGTGAACAACCAGACGGGTGGCTCCCAGTTCCTGCATCTTTTTCCGAGCACGAGTAGCACGACGGAGACGAGCTGCTTTCTTGTCCATAGTGTTACCTTACTTCTTCTTAGCTTCTTTAGTACGCACTTGCTCGTTGGCATAGCGTACACCCTTGCCCTTGTAGGGCTCCGGAGCGCGGTAAGCACGGATATCGGCGGCGACTTGGCCAACCAGCTGCTTGTCGACGCCACGCAGAACGATTTCTGTAGCAGTCGGGCACTCAGCGGTCACACCAGCCGGCAGCGCATGCTCTACCGGGTGAGAGAAGCCCAGAGCCAGCGCAACAGCATTGCCCTTGATGGAGGCTTTATAACCTACACCAACCAGCTGCAGCTTGCGCTCGAAGCCTTGGGTAACACCGATTACCATGTTGTTGACCAATGCACGGGCAGTACCGGCCTGAGCGTCAGCACCAGCGATGCTGCCGCGCGGGGCGAACTTGAGTACATTGTCTTCTTTGGTCACTTCTACACCGGCGTGAATAGAGCGAACCAGAGAACCTTTACCACCTTTGATGGTCAGTTCCTGGCCGTTCAGAGTCACCTCTACGCCAGCAGGAATAGTGACGGGTGCCTTAGCAACACGAGACATTTCCTACCTCCTATTAAGCGACGTAGCAGATGATCTCACCGCCCATGCTTGCTTTGCGAGCAGCACGGTCAGTCATCACACCTTTAGACGTGGACACGATAGCAACACCGAGACCGCCCATAACTTTCGGCAGATCAGTAGTGCGCTTGTAAATACGCAGGCCTGGACGGCTTACGCGTTGGATCAGTTCTACAACTGGCTTGCCCTGGAAATATTTCAGTTCAATTTCCAGTTCCGGCTTCACGTCACCAGCTACGGAGTAGCCAGCGATGTAACCTTCTTCTTTCAGCACTTTGGCGATAGCCACTTTCAGCTTGGAAGAAGGCATGGAAACCGCAACTTTGCTCGCCGCCTGACCGTTACGGATGCGGGTCAGCATATCCGCGATCGGATCTTGCATGCTCATAAGTCTAACTCCCGAGATTCGTTACCAAGAAGCCTTCTTCAGGCCCGGAATTTCGCCCTTCATGGCATGCTCACGCACCTTGATGCGAGACAGGCCAAACTTGCGCAGGAAACCGTGCGGACGACCAGTAATATTGCAACGGTTACGCTGGCGGGACGGACTGGAATCACGGGGCAGCTGTTGCAGTTGCAGTACAGCATCCCAACGCGCTTCTTCAGAAGCGTTCATGTCAACGATGATAGCTTTCAGCTCGGCACGCTTGGTCGCGTACTTGGCTACCAGCTTGGCACGCTTTGCTTCGCGCGCTTTCATGGATGTTTTAGCCATAACCCTAACCTTACTTGCGGAATGGGAAGTTAAAGGCAGCCAGCAGAGCACGGCCTTCTTCATCGGTATTCGCGGAAGTGGTGATGGTGATATCCAGACCACGGACGCGATCGACTTTGTCATAGTCGATTTCCGGGAAGATGATCTGCTCACGCACGCCCATGGAGTAGTTACCACGACCGTCGAACGCTTTAGCGTTCAGGCCACGGAAGTCACGGATACGCGGTACGGAGATGCAGATCAGCCGTTCCAGGAACTCCCACATACGCTCGCCACGCAGGGTTACTTTACAACCTATCGGGTAGCCTTCACGAATCTTGAAGCCCGCAACAGATTTGCGAGCTTTGGTGATCAGCGGCTTCTGACCGGAAATGGCAGCCATATCGGCAGCAGCATTTTCCAGCAATTTCTTGTCAGAGATCGCTTCACCAACACCCATGTTCAGGGTGATTTTCTCGATCCGAGGGACTTGCATGATAGTCTTGTAACCGAACTGCTTTGACAGTTCATTTACTACATCGGATTTGTAGTAATCATGCAGTTTCGCCATCGTTAAACTCCAATTACTTCACAAGTTCGCCGGTGGATTTGAAGAAACGGACTTTTTTGCCGTCTTCAATCCGGAAACCAACGCGGTCAGCTTTGCCAGTGGCAGAGTTGAACAGCGCTACGTTTGATACATCGATGGGGGCTTCTTTGGTGACGATACCGCCAGCCTGACCCAGTGCGGGTACCGGCTTCTGGTGTTTCTTCACCTGGTTGATGCCTTCAACGATTACCTTACCTTTTGCAATCAGGACTTGAGTGACTTTGCCACGCTTGCCCTTGTCTTTGCCGGTAAGTACGATCACTTCGTCTTCGCGACGGATTTTAGCTGCCATCGTTCGACTCCTTACAGTACTTCGGGTGCCAGGGACACAATCTTCATGAACTTCTCATTACGCAGTTCACGGGTCACCGGGCCAAAAATACGAGTACCGATTGGCTGTTGGTTGTTGTTAAGCAACACAGCCGCATTGTTGTCGAAACGGATGACAGAGCCGTCCGGACGACGAACGCCTTTACGGGTGCGTACGACCACCGCGTTATACACATCACCTTTCTTCACTTTACCGCGAGGAATAGCTTCCTTGATGGAAACCTTGATGATGTCGCCGATGCCGGCGTAACGGCGGTGCGAGCCACCCAGAACCTTAATACACATTACACTGCGAGCGCCGGAGTTGTCGGCAACACCCAGCATACTTTGCATCTGGATCATCTTAGTGCTCCGCTTTGTTTACTTCTTATCCCTGATGGGATCTGGCTGCCTTCAAAAGGCGCGAAACTATAACACAGGATTTTTAGAAAAGGTAGCCTAAAAAACAAACGGCCCCTGAAGGGGGCCGTTTGGACTACAAAGTACCGATTAGGCCTTTTCTAAGATCGCAACCAGGGTCCAGGACTTGGTCTTGGACAGCGGGCGGCATTCGCGGATTTCCACGAGATCGCCTGCTTTACACTCGTTGGTCTCGTCATGCACGTGCAGCTTGGTAGTGCGCTTGATGATCTTACCGTAGATCGGGTGCTTTACCTTGCGCTCGATAGCAACAGTGATGGACTTGTCCATCTTGTCGCTGATTACACGACCTTGCAGAGTACGGATCTTGTCAGTCATTACGCACCTGCCTTCTCAGTCAGTACAGTCTTGATACGTGCGACGTCACGACGCACTTGTTTCAGAGTGTGAGTCTGAGCCAGCTGGCCGGTGGACGCTTGCATGCGCATGTTGAATTGCTCACGCAGCAGGCCCAGCAGCTCCTGGTTCAGTTCTTCGACGCTCTTTTGACGCAGATCTTGGGCTTTCATCACATCACCGTCTTAATTACGAAAGTGGTCTGAACAGACAGCTTAGCTGCGGCCAGGGCAAACGCTTCACGCGCCAGAGCCTCAGGTACACCGTCCATCTCGTACAGAACCTTGCCAGGCTGGATCGGGCAAACCCAGTATTCCACGTTACCCTTACCTTTACCCATACGAACTTCGAGGGGCTTTTCGGTGATGGGCTTGTCCGGGAACACACGGATCCAGATCTTACCTTGACGCTTAACGTGACGGGTCATGGCACGACGGGCTGCTTCGATTTGACGAGCAGTCAGTTGACCACGGGATGTCGCCTTCAGGCCAAAGGTACCGAAGGATACTTCGTTACCAGAGGTGGCCAGACCGCGGTTACGACCCTTGTGGGTCTTGCGGAATTTAGTACGCTTAGGTTGCAACATTTACCGAATCTCCTTACTTAGCAGCGCGGCGCTTGTTGTCACGCTTGGGCTTTGCAGGAGCTTGCTCTTGAGCAGCGGCAGCGTTAACAGCAGCCAGACCGCCCAGAACTTCGCCCTTGAAGATCCAAACTTTAACGCCGATCACACCGTAAGTGGTGTGGGCTTCAGAAGTTGCGTAGTCGATGTCGGCACGCAGGGTGTGCAACGGCACACGACCTTCACGGTACCATTCGGTACGCGCGATTTCAGCGCCGCCCAGACGACCGGAAACTTCCACTTTGATGCCCTTGGCACCCAGGCGCATTGCGTTCTGTACGGCGCGCTTCATAGCACGACGGAACATTACACGACGCTCCAGCTGGGAAGTGATGCTGTCGGCAACGAGTTTGCCATCCAGCTCCGGCTTGCGGACTTCGGAAATGTTGATCTGAGCAGGCACGCCAGCAATAGTGGCTACAGCTTTGCGCAGTTTCTCAACGTCTTCGCCTTTCTTACCGATGACAACACCCGGACGAGCGGTGTGAATGGTCACACGGATGCTCTTGGCCGGACGCTCAATGGTGATCTTGGACAAGGACGCGTTTTTCAGTTCCTTGGTCAGGAACTGGCGTACTTGAAAATCGCTGTACAGGTTGTCAGCGAAGTCTTTGGTGTTCGCGAACCAGGTAGAATTCCAAGGCTTGGTAATACCCAGGCGAATGCCATTAGGATGTACTTTCTGACCCATTGCTTATCTCCCAGCCTTAGCGTCGGATACCACTACAGTGATGTGAGCGGTACGCTTGAGGATACGATCCGCACGACCTTTGGCACGCGGACGGATGCGCTTCATGGAGGGACCTTCGTCGACCATGATAGTAGCAACACGCAGCGCGTCGATATCGGCGCCTTCGTTGTGCTCAGCGTTTGCAATGGCAGATTCCAGCACTTTCTTAACCAGCACAGCAGCCTTTTTCGGGCTGAAGGTCAGGATATTCAGAGCCTTGTCTACGGACAGACCACGTACTTGATCGGCTACCAGACGAGCTTTCTGGGCAGAAGTACGGGCATAACGGTGTTTAGCGATAGCTTCCATCATTTATCCCTTAGCGCTTCTTAGCCTTCTTATCAGCAGCATGGCCGCGATAAGTACGAGTCGGTGCGAATTCACCCAGTTTGTGACCGATCATTTCTTCGGTAACGAAAACCGGAACGTGCTGACGACCATTATGGACAGCGATGGTCAAACCGATCATGTTCGGGATGATCATTGAACGACGGGACCAGGTCTTAACCGGCTTTTTATCCCCGCTTTCCACCGCTTTCTCTACCTTCTTCAGCAAGTGCAGGTCAATAAATGGACCCTTCTTGAGAGAACGTGGCATGGTGATTCCTCTATGTTAACAATTACTTGTTACGACGACGTACGATGTACTTGTCGGTACGCTTGTTCTTACGGGTCTTGAAGCCTTTAGCCTTCTGGCCCCATGGGGACACAGGCTGCATGCCTTTGTTACGACCCTCACCACCACCGTGCGGGTGATCAACCGGGTTCATCGCCATACCGCGAACGGTCGGACGAATACCACGCCAGCGGTTTGCACCGGCTTTACCCAGTTGACGCAACATGTGCTCGGAGTTACCGACTTCACCGATGGTAGCGCGGCACTCGGCCAGAACTTTACGTACTTCGCCGGAACGCAGACGCAGAGTTACATAGTTACCTTCACGAGCCAGGATCTGGATGAAAGTACCAGCGGAACGAGCCAGCTGGGCACCTTTACCAGGCTTCATCTCTACAGCGTGAACGGTAGAACCAACCGGGATGTTGCGCATCGGCAGGGCGTTACCTACCTTGATGGCTGCATCAGCACCAGAAGCGATTGCGTCACCAGCTTTCAGGCCTTTCGGAGCCAGGATGTAACGACGCTCACCGTCTGCATACAACACCAGAGCGATGTTAGCGGTACGGTTAGGATCGTATTCCAGGCGCTCTACTTTAGCCGGGATACCGTCTTTGTCGCGTTTGAAGTCGACGATACGGTAGTGCTGCTTGTGACCACCACCGATATGACGGGTAGTGATACGGCCGTTGTTGTTACGACCACCGGACTTGCTTTTGCTGTCCAGCAGAGCGGCAAAGGGCTTACCCTTGTACAGCTCTTGATTGACGATCTTGACGACGTGACGGCGGCCCGGAGAAGTAGGCTTGCACTTAACGATTGCCATTTTTGAGAACTCCTCTTACTCGGCTGCGCCCATGAAGTCGATGTCCTGACCAGCTTTCAGGGTCACATAAGCCTTTTTCCAATCGGAACGACGGCCTACACGCGCACCTGAGCGCTTGGTCTTACCCTTCATGTTCAGGGTACGGACGGTCTCAACTTCGACCTCGAACAGTTTCGCAACTGCAGCTTTGACTTCCGCCTTGGTGGCATCAACAGCAACTTTGAACACGATAGTGTTCTGCTTTTCTGCGACCATGGTGCTCTTTTCAGAGATGTGCGGAGCCTTCAGAACTTTCAACAGACGTTCTTCGCGGATCATGCCAGCATCTCCTCGATTTGCTTAACTGCGTCAGCAGTCATCAGAATCTTGTCGAAGGCGATCAGGCTGACCGGGTCGATACCGGCAACATCACGCACGTCGACCTTGTACAGGTTGCGAGCAGCCAGGAACAGGTTCTCATCGACTTCAGCAGTCACGATCAGAACGTCAGTCAGTTCCATCTCTTTCAGCTTGGCGATCAGTTCTTTGGTCTTCGGCGCTTCGATGCCGAATTTCTCGACAACGATCAGGCGCTCTTGACGTACCAGCTCGGACAGAATGCTACGGATAGCGCCGCGGTACATCTTCTTGTTTACTTTCTGGCTGTGATCTTGCGGCTTAGCAGCAAAAGTCACACCACCGGAACGCCAGATGGGCGAACGGATGGAGCCAGCACGGGCACGACCAGTACCCTTCTGACGCCACGGCTTTTTGCCGCCACCAGACACTTCAGAGCGAGTCAGCTGCGCACGAGTACCCTGACGGGCACCAGCGGCATATGCAACGACGACCTGGTGAACCAGAGCTTCGTTGAATTCGCGCCCGAAGGTAGTCTCGGAAACTTCAAGAGCGCTCTTGGCGTCTTTCATTACCAATTCCATTACTATCTCCTCAGACGTTACGCTTTGACGGCAGGTTTGACGATCACGTTGCCGTTGGTTGCACCCGGTACTGCGCCTTTGATGAGCAGCAGGTTGCGTTCAGCGTCAACACGAACCAGTTCCAGGTTCTGAGTCGTTACACGCTCAGCACCCATGTGACCAGCCATCTTTTTGCCCTTGAATACACGACCCGGAGTCTGGTTCTGACCGATAGAACCCGGAACGCGGTGAGACAAGGAGTTACCGTGGGTCATATCCTGGGTGCGGAAGTTGTGGCGCTTAACAGTACCAGCAAAACCTTTACCTTTGGATGTGCCAGTAACGTCTACCAGCTTAACGTCAGCGAGAAGATCTACTTTCAGCTCGCTACCAACAGTGAAAGTTTCACCGTTGTTCAGGCGGAATTCCCACAGACCGCGACCGGCTTCTACACCAGCTTTGGCGAAGTGGCCAGCTTCCGGCTTGGTCACACGGCTGGCTTTTTTGGCGCCAGTGGTAACCTGAATAGCGTTGTAGCCGTCGGTTTCTACAGATTTGACCTGAGTTACACGGTTAGCTTCAACTTCGATAACAGTCACCGGGATAGAAACGCCATCTTCAGTGAAGATGCGAGTCATACCCACTTTGCGACCTACAAGACCGATTGTCATTGTTATCAACCTCTTTCCGTAATTAACCCAGGCTGATCTGGACGTCTACACCAGCTGCCAGATCCAGACGCATCAGGGCGTCTACGGTCTTGTCAGTCGGCTCAACGATGTCTACCAGACGCTTGTGAGTGCGGATCTCGTACTGATCACGCGCATCTTTGTTGACGTGCGGGGAGATCAGGACGGTGAAGCGCTCTTTGCGAGTCGGCAGCGGAATAGGACCGCGAACCTGCGCGCCAGTGCGCTTTGCAGTTTCAACGATTTCCGCAGTGGATTGATCAATCAGGCGATGATCAAAAGCCTTCAGGCGGATACGGATTCTTTGGTTCTGCATTGACAGAGCTCCAATAGATAAAAGAACATAAATCAACACCGCCCGACCGAGATTTCTCCCGCCAGAGGTGTGATTTTTCACGTTTCCTCCCATATCGGGAGGACTGTATGGCTGGTCTCTGCAAGCAGTAAACTCAGCAGCAGACATATCGTCTGGCTTACCTCATGGGTAAGCGGAGGGGATTATACGGATTTTTTCAATTTGCGCAAGAGAGGGCGAACAGATTGTGCACAATTTTCTGTGACAGATGGATCTCTGTCACCGTCCCCGAAAAGGCACGTCCATGACAGGAATCACCTCAAGGAATGTCCGGCGTCACGACAAGCTCGTCAATGGGCTGATAGACTGCCGCTTTCTTCCGTTCATGACACGACAGCAATGATCAAAGATCAAAAGAAAGCCTACCAGTACGCACTCTGCGCCGTGGCGCTCTGGTCCACGGTGGCAACGGCCTTCAAGATTTCCCTCACCTATTTTGCGCCGGTGCAACTGCTGCTGGTTGCGGCGCTAACCTCGACCCTGCTGCTGGGCACCATAGTGCTCAAGCAGGGCAAACTGCCGCTGCTCTGCAGCTATCTGCGCAGCCGCCCGCTCTATTACCTGATGCTGGGGGTGATGAATCCCTTCCTTTATTACCTGCTGCTGTTCAAAGCCTATGATCTGCTGCCGGCCCAGCAGGCACAGACCCTCAGCTACACCTGGGCCATCACCCTCACGCTGCTCTCGGTGCCATTCCTCGGCCAGACCCTGCGCCGCCGCGACGGGGTGGCTATCGTGCTGGGTTATTTCGGAGCGCTGGTCATTGCCACCAAGGGGGATGTCTTCGGACTGCACTTTGACAATCCCCTGGGGGTGGCACTGGTGCTGCTCTCAACCCTGATCTGGGCCAGTTACTGGATCCTCAATACCCGCAATCAGGGAGATCCCGTCGTCAGCCTGCTGCTTGGTTTCATTATCAGCCTCCCCTTCATCGTGCTCGCCACCTGGCTGCTGGCCGACTTCCAGCTGACCGCCTGGCAAGGCTGGCTGGGTGCCATTTATGTCGGGATCATCGAGATGGGGTTTGGCTTCGTGCTCTGGCTGATGGCGATGCGCCATGCCACCAACACGGCCCCCATCAGCAACCTTATCTTCATCTCGCCATTTGCCTCGCTGGTGCTGCTCAACCTGCTGGTTGGCGAGGCGATCCACCCAGCCACGCCTATCGGGCTGGGATTGATCGTGGCGGCCCTGCTGATCCAGCAGCTGAGATATGGCAAGCGTTACCGCAAGGCTGCCACCACCACTCCAGAGAAAGTGCTCTGACAAAAAGTGGTCTGATAATGCAGAAGGGCGTATCCACCGATACGCCCTTCTTTCAATCCATCCACTCCTGCGGCTGGTGTTTCGGCAATCGCACCTCAACCAGCAGGCCGCCGAGATCCGAGCTCCCCAGCCGAATTGTGCCGTGGTGCTGGGCAACTATCTTGGCCACAATCGCCAGACCAAGACCGCTACCACCGACGGTGCGTGCCACATTGCCATGGGTGAAGGGCTTGAGTACCCGGGCATAATCCTGCTCGGGAATACCGGGGCCATCATCTGACAGGCGCAAGCGCACCCAGTGACCATCGTCCTTCAATTCGGCATGCAGCCTGCTCGCCCCATAACGCAGCGAGTTGCTTGAGAGGTTGTTCAACACCCGTCGCATGCTGACCGGATTGCAGGCCACCCGCACCGCATCCTGCGGCAGCGCCAGTTCCACCTCCAACCCCTGCTCCGAGTAGATCAGCAAGGTATCGTGCACCAGCTGGGTCAGGTCGATCGGCATCAGGTCCTGCCCCTCATCAGGGCGGATATAGTCGATGAACTGATCGATGATGGCATTGGACTCATCAATATCGGAATTGATGCTCTCCTTGAGGTACTCGTCACCGGAGGACATCATCTCGGTGGCCAGCCGGATGCGGGTCAGCGGGGTGCGCAGATCGTGGGAAACCCCCGCCATCATCAGATTACGCTCCTCGATCAGGCTCTTGATGGAGTGCGACATGTGGTTGAAGGTGCGGGTCAGCCGCCGCACTTCCCGTGACCCCAACTCCCCCAGCGCCTCGGGGAAATGCCCCTTGGCCACCGCCACCGCGCCAGCCTCGAGATCCTCGAGCGGGCGCACCAGCTGGCGGGCAAAGCGCCAGGCCGCAAACAGGGTGATCACCAGCAGCACGCTCAGATAGATAATGAGGGGTTCGATATCGTCATCTTCGATCTCGGTCAGCGGGATCCGCACCCAAATTTTGCTGGCCTGCGGCGGCTGGATCCAGATGATGTAGTGATCCTGGATCTCGACCCGCACCTTGGCCGGGCCACCCAGTTCGCGGCTGATGTTCTCCTCCAGATAGGGGTATGGCTTGGCATCGTTGAAGCCATGCTGCACCGCCTCGCTCTGGGTGTAGATGTCGGTACCGGTCGTCACATAGACCAGCGCCTCGGCATCTTCACTCAGCGCCAGCTGCTCGGTATTAACCGGAAAGATCAATTTGACCTGATTGGCCAGCAAGTGACTGATCTGCTTGACGGTTGGCGCCAGCAGATAGTTGTAAAAGGTAACGTAGGAGACCGCTTGATAGACCACCAGAACGGCGGCCAGAAACCAGAGCATGCGCGAGAACATGCTGTCGACCTTTTTCATGCACCGTCACCATCTGGCACGAACACATACCCCAGACCCCAGACGGTCTGCAGGTAACGAGGCTGGGCCGGATCCTGCTCCAGCAGGCGGCGCAAGCGGGAAACCTGCACGTCGATGCTGCGCTCGGTGGCGGTATATTCGCGGCCACGGGCCAGATTCATCAGCTTGTCGCGGGAGAGCGGCTCGCGCGGATGGCTGACTAGCACCTTGAGCACCGCAAACTCACCGCTGGTGAGCGCCATCGGCTCACCATCCCGGCTCAGCTCGCGGGTAGCCAGATTGAGCTGGAAGGCACCGAAGTTGACCACCTTCTCTGCTGCAGAGGGAGCCCCCGGCAACTCGACGGTATGGCGGCGCAACACGGCACGGATCCGTGCCAGCAGTTCGCGGGGATTGAACGGCTTGGGCAGATAGTCATCAGCCCCCATCTCGAGCCCGACGATGCGATCCACTTCATCCCCCTTGGCGGTGAGCATCAGCACCGGGATCTGGTTGCCCGCTTCCCGCAGACGACGGCAGATGGAGAGCCCATCCTCCCCCGGCAACATCAGGTCGAGCACCATCAGGCTGAAGTTTTCACGAGTCAGCAAGCGATCGGCCTGTTCGCCATTGGCCACGCCGCGCACCACGAATCCCTGCTCGGTGAGATAGCGTTCCAACAGGGAACGTAATTTCAGGTCATCGTCCACGACCAGGACCTTGTATTGCTGCTGACTCATTGCTTTGCCTCTTATTCTTTAGCTGCCACCAATACTAGGGGGCGATATCACGGGAGCAAAGCATAAATATGTTACCGGTTATTACCCATCCCGAGAGCGTGACGGCCATCAAGTCACCGACCTCGCCACCACCCTCTTGAGGGATCCAGCCAGACCAGTACGATTTATCTCGACAGAAAAGGGACAAAAGCTAATATTCCCGAGCAGTTAGCGATGATTACCCCTCTTTGACCAGGTCCGCATCACCATGAAGACAAAGCTGATCACCCGCGAAGGCTACAACAAGCTGAAAGAAGAGCTCGATTTCCTGTGGCGTCAGGAGCGCCCCGAGGTCACCAGGAAGGTGGCATGGGCTGCCAGCCTGGGGGATCGCAGCGAAAATGCCGACTACCAGTACAACAAGAAGCGGCTGCGGGAGATCGACCGGCGGGTACGCTACCTGCGCAAATGCCTTGAAGAGCTGGGGATCGTCGACTATGCCCCCGCACAGGAGGGCAAGGTGTTCTTCGGTGCCTGGGTCGAAGTGGAAAACGAAGAGGGCGAGACCAAGCGTTTTCGCATCGTCGGTTATGACGAGATCTTCGAGCGCAAGGATTACATCTCCATCGACTCCCCCATGGCTCGCGCCCTGCTCAAGAAAGAGGTCGGGGACGAAGCCATCGTCCGTACGCCAGTCGGTGACGCCTGCTGGTATATCAACGAAATCAGCTACCCCAAATAGTCGGACTGCTGGCGGGCTGCTTGCCACAGGCACATCCTGAGCAGCAGGTGCCAAGGCAAGATAAGCGCCCTCCCCTGCGGCCCTATCAATCTGACTGACGGTGACCCCGGCGCAGGGTGGCATCCCGACATACGACCCCATATAGTGCTCACATTTGGCGCCTGATGGCGCGGACTCGACCACAGAGGCCCTCAACAACATCATGATGCAAACCATAGAGAGACAGATTGCCGGTGAGCTCAATGCTCGCCCGGAGCAGGTGCAGGCCGCGGTGCGCCTGCTGGATGAAGGCTCGACCGTGCCCTTTATCGCCCGTTACCGTAAAGAGGTGACCGGCGGTCTGGACGATAGCCAGTTGCGTACTCTGGAGAGCCGCCTCGGCTATCTGCGTGAGCTGGAAGATCGCCGTCAGGTGATCATTCGTTCCATCGAGGAGCAGGGCAAGCTGACCCCCGAACTGGCCCGCGAATTGAACGGCGCCGACAGCAAGACCCGGCTGGAAGACCTCTACCTCCCCTACAAGCCCAAGCGCCGCACCAAGGGACAGATGGCGATCGAAGCCGGGCTGGAGCCGCTGGCCAACCTGTTTCTCACCGATCCGATGCAGGATCCCGAGCAAGCGGCCGCCGCCTTCCTCAATGTCGAATTGGGCATTGCCGACAGCAAGGCCGCCCTCGACGGCGCCCGCTATATCCTGATGGAACGCTTCGCCGAGCAGGCAGACCTGCTGGAGAAGCTGCGCGACTACTTGTGGCAGAACGCCACCCTGCGCGCCCGCGTGGTGGCAGGCAAGGAGCAGGAAGGGGCCAAGTTCAAGGATTACTTCGAGCACGACGAACCACTACACAAGGCCCCCTCCCACCGGGTGCTGGCCATGCTGCGCGGCCGCAACGAGGGGATCCTCAATCTGGCGCTGGTCACCGGTGACGATGAGAGTGCCAGCCCCTGCGAAGGGATCATTGCCCACCATCTCAAGCTCAATCTGCAGAACCGCCCGGCCGACAAATGGCTGCATGGGGTGGTGAGCTGGACCTGGAAGATCAAGCTGTCGCTGCAGATGGAGACCGAGCTGATCGGCCGCATCCGCGAATCAGCCGAAGACGAGGCGATCAAGGTATTCGCCATGAACCTCAAGGATCTGCTGATGGCAGCCCCGGCCGGCATGCGCTGCACCATGGGGCTGGATCCGGGCATCCGCACCGGGGTCAAGGTGGCCGTAGTCGATGCCACCGGCAAGCTGGTCGATCACGCCACCATCTATCCATTCGAACCAAAACGCCAGATTGAACAGAGCCTCAAGACCCTGAGCGAGCTGTGCCAGAAACACAAGGTCGAGCTCATCAGCATCGGCAACGGTACCGCCTCGCGGGAGACCGACCGGCTGGTCAGCGATCTGTTCGAGCGCTACCCCGCCGCCAAGGCGCAGAAGATAGTCGTGAGCGAAGCGGGGGCCTCGGTCTACTCCGCCTCCGAGCTCGCCTCTCAGGAGTTCCCGGATCTCGACGTTTCCATCCGTGGCGCTGTCTCCATCGCCCGCCGCCTGCAAGACCCGCTGGCCGAGCTGGTCAAGATCGACCCCAAGAGCATCGGGGTGGGCCAGTATCAGCACGACGTAGGCCAAAGCCAGCTGGCCCGCCGACTGGATGCGGTGGTCGAGGATTGCGTAAACGCGGTCGGTGTCGATGTGAATACCGCCTCGGTCGCCCTGCTCAACCGGGTTTCCGGCCTATCCCAGACGCTGGCCCAGAACATCGTCGCCTACCGGGACGAGAACGGCGCCTTCAAGAGCCGTCAGCAGTTGCTGAAAGTGAGCCGACTCGGCCCCAAAGCCTTCGAACAGTGCGCCGGCTTCCTGCGCATTCGCGGCGGCAGCAATCCCCTCGACAGCTCGGCGGTGCACCCGGAGTCCTATCCGGTGGTGGAGCGGATCCTCGCCAGGCTGGAGCAGACCGTGGAGAGCCTGCTCGGCAACAGCAGCCTGCTGCGCAGCCTGAAACCGGCCGACTACACCGATGAACAATTCGGCGTGCCCACCGTCACCGACATCATCGGCGAGCTGGACAAGCCGGGCCGCGACCCTCGCCCCGAGTTCAAAACCGCGACCTTCAAGGAAGGGGTGGAGAAGATCAGCGACCTGGTGCCCGAGATGGTACTGGAAGGGGTGGTCACCAACGTCACCAACTTCGGCGCCTTCGTCGATATCGGTGTTCATCAGGATGGGCTGGTGCACATCTCCTCCCTGACCGACCGCTTCGTCAAGGATCCTCGCGAGGTGGTCAAGGCGGGCGACATTGTGCGGGTCAAGGTGCTGGAGGTGGATGCACCGCGCAAGCGGATCAGCCTGACCATGCGCCTCGACGAGAAAGCGGGACAACCGGCCCGCAAACCGGCTGAAACGCGCAACAGCAGCGCTGGCAACGCCAAGCCAAGAAATGAGCCACGACAAAGCACCCCTATGGGTGGAGCCATGGGCAACGCCTTTGCGGCGGCGCTCTCCAAAGCGAAAAAGTAACGAAGCCTTCCAGAAGCCCTCTGAATGCAAAAAGCCCCGCAAGGGGCTTTTTTACACGCGAAGTACAGGATTACTGGGCCAGTGCGGCAAGAATGCTCTCGGGCTCTCCATGCTGGGCCAGCACCTCCCGCAGTCGATTGAATGCCTTGCAGGCCTCTTGCGGATACTTGCCGTAAGAGACGACGCCGGTGTGGCTCCAGCCAGCCGCCAGCATGACTTTTTTCTTGAAATGGGTTCCTTCGGTTCCCCCTCCTCCGAGCTGCATCAGAAACTGCTCCATCTGCAGGTGGGGGGGTGGTACACGGGAGAAGGTGGTGAAATCTTCCGCTTTGACTTCATCGAAATGCATGACAGCTCCTGTGAAATTGGAATGGGCCTGATCTTCAGATTAGTTGCAAAACAGGTAACGCAGCTGAAAGTTTGGCGAGCGTGATTCAGATATGCAGGCTGAGGGACTGGTTAGCGGCCGGGCTGACGGCCTGCTGATAGCGTCCGGCGATGACGCTGTTACGCTTGTCCATATAGGCGCTCAGCACACCGCCCGATTTCGAGCTCTGCTCGGCCATCAGCTCTTTGCGCGCCTTGGCTTCACTCGCGGCGGCGCTGCGCGCGACGGCCAGATCCTGCGCGGAAGGCTCGGCAGGCGCCAGCGCCGCAGAGCGTATCTGCTGCATTTTGGCGATGGTGGCGGCAGGGTCACCGGGCACGGCACTGGTATCTATCTGGACTTCGCCACCCGTCGCATAACGCTTGCCATCCGGCCCTTGCGTAAACTGATAGGTGGGCGAGCTGGCGTACTCTCCACCCGCTGACTGGTGGGCCTGCTCGTGGGTGCGTACCTCCTGATCACGCTCGATCAGATCCTGAACCTGCTGCTCTTGCCGCTGTTGCTGCTCCTGCTGTTTGGGATCTTGCTGCTTGCGCTGCCCATCCTCACCGGTTGCCTCGACAAAGCGATTGTCTGGCAAGGTCGTCGGCGCCGGTTGCCCTGTTTCACGGCTGTTCTGGGAGCTTTGATTGCTGGAGGCCTGACCGGCTTTGGATTTCTCTTTCTGGGAGCCGACTTCGGATTCGGCACTTGAGGCTTGACCCTGTCGGGCCTGCGGGATCAGTTCTGCCCGGCGATTATCCGTCCTGGCCGCTTCCACCTGGGGTTGCAGCTGTGTCGGAATAAGGGGGGGCAGACTGACATTGATGTTCATCTCACACCCGGATGTCGATCAGGGTTCCCATCATATCGCTGGCGGTCTGCACTACCTTGGCGGAAGCGCCAGCCTGCTGCTCGGCCACCTTGAGATTGACGAGCTCATCGGTCACTTGCACCTGATCCCCGCTGGGGGTGTTGAGGCGGGCGATCTGATTGGATGCCTTGTCGGCAATCTGCTCGGCTCGCTGAAATCCCTGTACCCCGCTGTTGAAGGCAGAATCAATACGCATGATGTTACTCCTCTGGTCACAGCTTAATTATCCGCCAGACCAGAGGATTAATGAAGCTTGCCGGCTGTTTTTTAGCCAACAAAATCTCGAACGATTTCAATGAATTCGTCAGGGTGGGAGATAAAAGGTGCGTGTGAGGCCTTATTGAGGGTCACGCTGCGGCTGGCAGGGTAGAGATCATCCAGCAGCGGAATGGCCACCTTGGGCACCAATGAATCCAGTCGGCCATAGATCCGCAACCAGGGCAGATCCAGCTCCCGCAGCGGTTCGCGCAGGTCAATGTCGGCCAACAGCGTCAGTCCGGCCTCGAGTGCGGCAAACTGCGGCGACGGGCGCTCGGCCAGCCAGTGGCGCAACTGACGGATATCGTCCCGGGCATGTTCGCTGCCCATTGCCTGGATCGCCAGAAAGCGCTCTATGGTCTGGCGAAAATCCCCTGCCAGCATCTGGTTGAAGCCGGTCAGTACCTTGGGGGCAATCCCCGGCCACTCATCACGGGCCATGAAACAGGGGGAGCTAGCCACGGTGATCAGGGAGTGCAACCGATTGGGATGAGTCAGCGCCAACTGGCTTGCCACCAGACCGCCGAGCGACCAGCCAAGCAGATGGCACTTCTGCGGCAAGATGGCGGCCACCTGCTCGGCAAGCCAGGGCAGGCTGTAATCCACCTCGTCTGCCAGCAGGCTGTTGCCAAAACCGGGCAAATCTACCAGATGAACCCGATAGTGGGGCGCCAACTGTTGGGCAATACCATGCCAGACCGCACCATTCATCCCCCAACCGTGCAACAACACCAGATCGGGCCCCTGGCCAAACTGCTCTACCGATATGCTCATCTAGACTCAAGATCCCTGTTCATGCTCTTGGGGTCAGCATGTTAAAGCGACTGCTCGCTAAAGCAAGCCCGCTGCTCGGCAGCCACGGTGACCGGCAAGGGAGCTGCCTGCTCTGCCATCAGCCTTGCGACAACGAGCCCCTGCTCTGCAGCTGGTGTCGGCAGGCGCTGCACCAGTCACAGCCGAGATGCCACCTCTGCGCCGCACCGCTGACTGAATATATAGAAGAACGCATACCGGTCTGCGGCCGCTGTCAGCGCAGACCTCCCCCTTGGGAGCGGTTGCAGGTGATCGGTGACTACCAGGCTCCCTACCCCATGCTGATCCCCCGGCTCAAATATTCCGGCCAGATCCTGCTGGCGCCGCTACTGGCACGCCTCTTGGCCGATCATCTGGATGGTAGCGAACCGCCGGAGGCGATCATTCCGGTTCCCCTGCACTGGTGGCGGCAGTGGCGGCGCGGGTTCAATCAGGCGGAGGAGATCGCGCAAGCCCTTAGCGAGTTCACCGATATTCCCTGCGACAACACCCTGTTGCAGCGCATCAAAGCGACCCCGCAGCAAACAACCCTGAGCGCCGGGCAACGGCGGCGCAATCTGCGCGGGGCATTCCGGATCCGCCCCCACCACTATCGCCATGTCGCCCTGCTCGATGACGTCGTGACCACCGGCGCTACCGCCGGGCAGCTCAGCCGCTTGCTCCATGAGAGCGGCATCACAAAGGTAGAAGTGTGGGCAATCTGTCGTACCCTGCGGCACAGCAAGTAGCCATCGGCATGCTACCCAAGCATTAATAACCGCGTTATCATGAATACCCTAGTCGTACACTCAGGTTTATGAGGATAGTGATGATCAGCATTTCCGACGCCGCCCAGGCCCATTTCCGTAAACTGCTGGAAAAACAGCCTGATGGCACCAATATCCGGGTGTTTGTGGTCAATCCGGGAACCCAGAATGCCGAGTGTGGCGTATCGTATTGCCCGCCCGATGCCGTGGACCCGGAAGATCAACACCTGCCCTTCAGCGGCTTCGACTGCATGGTCGATCCCCTGAGCGCCCCCTTCCTGGTGGATGCCACCATCGATTTCGTGACCGATCAGATGGGCTCCCAGCTCACCCTTAAGGCACCGAACGCCAAGATGCGTAAAGTGGCCGACGACGCGCCGCTGATCGAGCGCATCGAGTACGTGTTGATGTCCGAAGTGAACCCCATGCTGGCCGGTCACGGTGGCAAGGTCACCCTGGTCGAACTGACCGAAGACAAACTGGCCATCCTGCAGTTTGGCGGCGGTTGCAACGGTTGCTCCATGGTCGATTACACCCTGAAAGAGGGGATCGAGAAGCAGCTGCTGGAGAAATTCCCGGGCGAGCTCAACGGTGTGAAAGACGCCACCGAGCACCAGCGCGGCGACCACTCCTACTACTGATTTGCTGCCATTGCGGCAAAGAAAAGGCCCCGCCATCTGGCGGGGCCTTTTGCATGGGCAATCGGCAGATTACTCGTCCTTCTTGTCTCGCGACAGCAGGGCGATGGCCGCCTCTTTCGGGTTCTTACCCTCGTAGAGCACCTTGAAGATCTGCTCGCAGATGGGCATCTCGACGCCGCAGCGGGCCGCCAGCAGATGCACTTCCTTGGTGTTGCGATACCCCTCCACCACCTGACCAATCTCGGTCATGGCGGTGTTCACATCCTTGCCAGCCCCGAGGGCCAGCCCGAAGCGACGGTTGCGCGACTGGTTGTCGGTACAGGTCAGCACCAGATCCCCGAGCCCGGCCATCCCCATAAAGGTTTTGGCATCGGCCCCAAGAGCGGCGCCGAGGCGCTGCATCTCGACCAGACCCCGGGTGATCAGCGCAGTTCTGGCATTGGCGCCAAACCCGAGCCCGTCGGAGAGACCGGCACCGATGGCGATGACGTTCTTCACCGCACCACCCAGCTGCAAGCCAACGAAGTCCGGATTGGTATAGACCCGGAACGAGCGGCCACAGTGCAGCAGATGGGAGAGATCGTCGGCGAACTCGTCGTGGGTCGAGGCGACCGAGATGGCGGTCGGCAAACCGGCAGCCAGCTCCTTGGCGAAGGTGGGGCCGGAGATCACCGCCAGCGGTATCTCGTCACCCAGCACGTCGCGGGCCACATCCTGCAGCAGACGGCCACTGTCCGGCTCCAGACCCTTGGTGGCCCAGGCGATACGGGTATCGGGGCGCAGGAAGGGCTTGATCCGGGTCAGCACATCACCAAATACATGGCTCGGCACGACCAGCAGCAGCACAGGGGCAGCTTGTACTGCACGTTGCAGATCCGCAGTCAGCTGGAGATCGGCAGGAAAAGGGACATCAGGCAAAAATGCCTTGTTGCAGCGGTCTTGTTCCAGCTCGGCGACATGAGCGGGGTCGTGACCCCACAGCAGGGTCGGATGACCGTTGCGCGCCAGAGAAATGGCAAGGGCGGAGCCATAAGACCCCGCCCCCAAGACCGAGATAGCGATCTGGTCAGCCATTATCAGGCTTCCGCAGTCGCCTGCTGGGCCTGTGCTTGCGCCATGTGCTGGGCAAACAGGGCATCGAAGTTGACCGGTGCCAGGTTCAGCTGCGGGAAGGAACCCTTGCTCACCAGGTTGGACACCGCTTCGCGGGCATACGGGAACAGGATGTTCGGGCAGAAGGCAGCCAGGCAGTGAGCCAGTTGCGGCTCCGGCAGGTTACCGATGGTGAAGATACCGGCTTGCTGTACTTCGCACAGGAAGGCAGTTTCGGTTTCCAGTTTGCAGGTTACGGTCAGGGTCAGCACAACCTCGTACACGTTGTCAGCCAGGATGTTGGTCTTGGTATCCATATCCAGCTTGACGTCCGGCTGCCACTCTTTCTGGAAGATGTGCGGGGTGTTCGGCGCTTCGAAAGAGACATCCTTGGTGTAAACACGCTGGATGTGGAATTCCGGTTGTACTTCCTGGTTGTTGATCTCGTCAGCCATTTCGTTTGATTCCTTGTTATATGGATAAGTGGGCTCAGGCCCTGCTTAAATCAGCGTTTCTTGGTTACCGGCAGATTTTCTGCACGCCATTGGGCCATGCCACCGCCGAGCACATAAACCTGCTTGAAGCCAGCTTTGCTCAGCTGACGGCCCGCGCCGCCCGCAGTCATTCCCGACTCGCACACCACTATGATGGGGGCATCTTTATGCTTTTCAACCGGACCCAGATTATTGCTCTGGATCTGGGTCAGCGGCAGGTGCTGGGCACCGGCCAGGTGGCCCTTGGCGAACTCTTCCTGACTGCGAATATCCACCACGGTGGCGTTCTCGCGGTTGATCAGCAGAGTCGCGGTGTGGTTGTTGACGGTTTTTACCGGAGACAAACGGGCACGCACAGTGGTGTAAACCAGGGTGCCAGCCAGACCCAACCAGGCTGCGGTCAGCAGCGGGTTACGGGCCGCAAAATCCAAATACTCTTGCATCTTCTACTATCCAGGGACCAAGACAAGGGCCCGAGTATACATGGGGGTATTGATAAGATCAGCCATCTTGGCGGCAAAGCGCGAGCAGGCTCCCATCATCAACGGGCGGCAGGCATGGCAGGAAGGGCGTGGCTTGCGGGGCGGCGGGAGCGCCCCTTGGCTATCAGGTGACTATTTCGGCAGATGTAGTAATATTACGCTAGTTTCATTTCCCGCATTTTTTCCAATCCGAGAGGACATAGTCTTATGTCAACAGCTAAGAAACCTTTGGTTCTGGTCATCATGGACGGTTGGGGCTACAGCACCAAGCAAGAGCACAATGCCGTCGCTGCCGCCAAGACTCCCAACCTCGATCGTCTGGCCCGTGACTACACCAGCACCCTGATCTCCGGCTCCGGTCTGGACGTCGGTCTGCCGGATGGCCAGATGGGCAACTCCGAAGTGGGCCACGTCAACATCGGTGCCGGTCGCATCGTCTATCAGGAGCTGACCCGCATCTCCAAAGACATCAAGGATGGCGACTTCTTCCAGAACGTCGAGCTGGCCAAGGCTGTTGACGCTGCCGTCACCAACGGCAAAGCCGTTCACATCATGGGCCTGATGTCCCCGGGTGGCGTACACAGCCACGAAGAGCACATCATGGGCATGATCGAGATGGCCGCCAAGCGTGGCGCCGAGAAGATCTACCTGCACGCCTTCCTGGATGGTCGTGACGTTCCGCCGCGCTCCGCCCAGTCCTCCATCGAGCTGTTCGACGCCCTGTTCGCCAAGCTGGGCAAGGGTCGTTTCGCCTCCATGATCGGCCGTTACTTCGCCATGGACCGTGACAACCGCTGGGATCGCGTGCAGCAAGCCTATGACCTGATGACTCAGGGCAAGGGCGAGTTCACCGCCGAGAGCGCCACCGAAGCACTGGCTGCCGCCTATGCCCGCGACGAGAACGACGAGTTCGTCAAAGCGACCCGCATCGGCGAAGCTGCACCGATGGAAGATGGCGATGCGCTGATTTTCATGAACTTCCGTGCCGACCGTGCCCGTGAAATCACCCGCGCCTTCGTTGACGCCGACTTCACCGGTTTCGCCCGTGCCGCCACCCCGGCACTGAACTTCGTGATGCTGACCGAATACGCGGCCGACATCAAAACTGCCTGTGCCTACCCGCCGACTGCGCTGGTCAACACCCTGGGTGAGTGGCTGGCCAAGCAGGGCAAGACCCAGCTGCGCATCTCCGAAACCGAGAAGTACGCTCACGTCACCTTCTTCTTCAACGGTGGCGAAGAGTCCTGCTTCGCTGGCGAAGATCGCGAAATCGTGGCCAGCCCGAAAGTGGCGACCTATGACCTGCAGCCGGAAATGAGCTCCGAAGAGCTGACCGACAAGCTGGTTGCGGCCATCAAGAGCGGCAAGTACGACGTCATCATCTGTAACTACCCGAATGGCGACATGGTTGGTCACACCGGTGTGTTCGATGCCGCCGTCAAAGCCTGTGAAGCGGTTGACCACTGCGTCGGTCGCGTCACCGAGGCCTTGGCCGAAGTGGGTGGCGAGTGCCTGATCACTGCCGACCATGGCAACGCCGAGAAGATGCTGGACGAAGAGACTGGTCAGGCCCACACCGCCCACACCAATCTGCCGGTCCCGCTCATCTATTTCGGTCGCAAAGCCGAGGTTGCTGAAGGTGGCAAACTGTCCGATCTGGCCCCCACCATGCTGACCCTGATGGGTCTGCCGGTGCCGCCGGAAATGACTGGCAAGCCCCTGATGATTCTGAAATAATCCTTCCCCATGCGGGGATGCGAAGTTATTTCACAGAAAACCAGTCGCGTCGGCCTGTTGGCCGGCGCGCTGTTTTTTTGCCTGTCGTTTGGCGCCACCCCGGCCGTTGCCGCCAATCAGCAGCTGGGCACCATGCAGTCCCAGATCAAAGAGCAACAAAAGACCATCAAGCTCAGCAAGCAGGAGCTTGCCAAGCTCAATACCCAGCTCAAGGCTGACGAGCAGGCCATCTCGGCCGCCGCCGCCAAACTCAACCAGACCAGACAGCAGTTGAAGCAGAACCAGCAGACGCTGGCGACCCTGCAAAAAGACAAGCTGGCGCTGGAACTACAAGCCAAACATCAGAAGCAGTTGCTGGCCAAGCAGGCGGAAAGCGCCTTTCAGGCGGGCAACCACGACTACCTCAAACTGCTGCTCAATCAGCAGGATCCGGCCAAACTGAGCCGTTCCCTCGACTACTACGACTACCTCAACAAGGCCCGTATCGAGGCCATCGACGCCCTGCGCGCCACCCGTGACAAGCTGGCGAAAAACCAGCTGGCCACCAAAGAGACCGAAAGCAAGTTGCAAGCCCTGCTTGCCGAACAGCAGGAGCATCACCAGACCCTGCTGGCCAGCCAGCAGAGCCGGGCCAAGGTACGCAACCAGTTGCAACAGTCGGTGCAGGATGACGAGCAGAAGCTCACCAAGCTGGTCAAGGCGGAGAAAGCGCTGAAAGCCCGGCTGGAAGAGCTGCGTCGCAAGCGGGAAGAGCAGGAGCGCCGTGAACGGGCCGAGCGGGAGCGGCTGGCCAAGCTGAAAGCGGAGCAGGAGCGTCTGCGCAAGCTGGCCGAACAGCGCCGCGCCGAGCAGCAACGACTCGCCGCCCAGCAGAACAAAACCGTCAAACCGGCGGAACCGGTTGAAGAGGTAGCCAGCACCAAACCGGAGCGTGGCTCGGGCATCGGCACTGCCGGTCACTACAGCGGTCTCAAGACCAATGGCAGCCTGCGCTGGCCGGTACAGGGGCCGATCCTCATCTCCTACGGTTCGCCGCGCACCGCCCAGCTCAAGTGGAAAGGCACCCTGATCGGCGCCAGCGAAGGGACCCAGGTCAAGGCGGTCGCACCGGGGCAAGTGGTCTACGCCGACTGGCTCGACGGTTTCGGCATGCTGCTGGTGATCGACCACGGTAAGGGCTACATGAGCCTCTACGGTCACAATCAGTCGCTGCTGCGTCAGGTTGGCCAGAACGTGGAACAGGGTGAACCGGTGGCACTGGTCGGTGACAGCGGCGGTCAGGACAGACCGGGCCTCTACTTTGAGATCCGCTATCAGGGCGAGGCGATCAACCCGACCAAATGGCTGGCCAAGGGTTGAGTTAACCCGGCCGACAAGCGCGTCACACGCTCACTAGCAAAAGCCTGCATCATGCAGGCTTTTGTCGTTTCAGGAGCGCCGCCATCCACTGTCGGTCCCATTTGATGAAAAATTACCTAATTTTCGATCGGCTCAGGGAAAGACAACCAGACCGATCTGCTCCAGCAATGTCTGTTGCTGATCCTCGTTGATCTGTACCCCCTGCAGGTCGACCCGACGCAGATCCAGCCCCGGCAGATCGCACTGGCGCAGATCGCAGCCCTGCAGCTTGAAGCTGGTCCAGTCGATCTGGCCAAACTCGGAGCCACTGAGATCGGATCCCGCCAGCGAGGCACCGAACAGGTTGGCCCCCTGCCAGCGGTTTTCGGTCAGCTCGCACTTTTCCAGCAGACAACCCTCGAAGCTGGCGTAACTGAAGTTGTTGCCGGTCAGATGGGCATCGCAGAAGTAGCTTTTGGCGGTGATCTGGTTGGCGAAGCTGGCGTGGCCGAAGTTGATGCCGACCGCCTGACAGTCGCGCATCTCCAGCCCCAGACACTGGCTGCGGCTGCAATCGGCCATGGTGAGATCGCAGCGCAGAAAGCTGGCCTCGCGCAGGTCGCAACCCTGCAACAGGCAGCCCCGCTCGCTCTCCCGATCGTAGAAGCTGCAGTCGATGAAGCGGCTATCGGCCAGATCCAGCCAGGAGAAGTTGCAGCCGATAAAGCGGCACTCCGAGAACTGCTCCCCCTCCACATCCTGTTGCTCGAACCGGACATCCACGAACTGCTTGCCTCTGATCATCGGAAAACTCCTGCAAAAACGGCTTCATATGCTGACTTTATCTGCCGAAAACGGTAATGTTACATGTAACATCCACCCTGGACACCCCTATGAGCCCCACCCGCAAGCGCCGCCCCACCCTGCAAGATATCGCCGACCAGACCGGCGTGACCAAGATGACTGTCAGCCGCTATCTGCGCGACCCGCAGACCGTGGCGGAGGGGACCCGCGAGCGGATCGCGGCGGCGGTGGAAGAGCTGGGCTATATCCCCAACCGGGCGCCGGATATTCTCTCCAACGCGACCAGCAAGGCGATCGGCATCCTGATCCCCTCCCTCTCCAACCAGGTCTTCTCGGCGGTGATCCACGGCATCGAGTCGGTGACCCGACCGGCCGGTTACCAGACCCTGCTGGCCCACTACGGCTACAGTCCGGAGCGGGAGGAGGAGCAGGTCGCGTCCCTGCTCTCCTACCATGTGGATGGGCTGATCCTCTCCGACAGCCAGCACACCGAGCGCACCCGCAAGATGATCGCCACCGCCGGCATTCCGGTGGTGGAGACCATGGATCTGTCTGATACCCCCATCGACATGGTGGTCGGCATGGATCATAGCGCCGCTTCCCGGGCCATGGTAACAGAGATGCTGCGCCGGGGCCGACGCAAGGTGGTCTATCTGGGGGCGCGGCTCGACGTGCGTACCCAGTTGCGAATGGAGGGCTACTATCAGGCGATGACCGACTTCGGCCTCACCGGCCAGCATCTGCTGACCGAGCAATCCTCCAGCTTCACCCTGGGGGGAGAGCTGCTGGATCAGGCGCTGGTGCGCTATCCCGACCTCGACGGCCTGTTCTGCACCAACGATGACCTGGCGGTGGGCGCCCTGCTGCAGTGTCAGGCCAAGTGGATCCCGGTGCCCCAGCAGATCGCCATCGCCGGCTGCAACGCCCTCGACATCGGCCACGCCATGACCCCCAAGCTGGCCAGTATCGCCACCCCGCGGGAAGCGATCGGCCGGGAGGCGGCCACCATGCTGCTGGCGCGCCTCAATGGCCATCCCTTGCCAGAGACCCGCAAAGACATCGGTTTTTCTCTCTATGAAGGGGAAAGCCTCGGGTGATAACCCACAAAAACGGATCGGGTAGGGTCGATTAGCGCAGCGTAATCGGCCGCGCGAAGATATTTGACCCCACCGAGGGAGAAATGAAAAACCAGACAGGCCACCCGAGGGTGGCCTGTCTGGTTTTTCTGCACAACTGACGCTTAGCGTTTAACCATTTCAACCGCTTCACGGGAGAGGCGAGTCACCTCTTCCCAGTTGCCGCTCTTGACCGCATCGGCCGGCAGCATCCAGGAGCCGCCGACGGTGGCCACGCACTTGAGCGCCAGATAGTCGGCCACATTTTTCGGGCCGATACCGCCGGTGGGGCAGAACTTCACTTGGGGCAGCGGGGCGGCAATGGCGGAGAGCGCCTTGGTGCCGCCGTTTGCTTCGGCCGGGAAGAACTTCAGGTGGTCGTAGCCCGCTTCCAGCGCCTGCATCACCTCAGACGGGGTAGCCACACCCGGGATCAGCGGCGCAGTGCTCTTGGCCGCATGGGCCAGCAGGGCCGGCGTCATCCCCGGGGAGATGACAAAGCGGGCACCAGCGGCGACGGCTGCGTCAAACTGCGCGCAGTTGAGCACGGTACCGGCACCGACCATGGCATCCGGCATCGCCTTGGCGATGAGGGCGATGGCCTCCAGTGCGACCGGTGTGCGCAGGGTGATTTCGAACACCGAGATGCCGCCGTCGAGCAGCGCCTTGGCCATCGGCAGGGCCTGATCCAGCTCGTTGATAACCATCACGGGTACCAGCGGGGAGGCGGCAAACACCTCGGCCGGGGTCACTTTCCAGTTCTGCATAGCTCTTCCTTAGTCAGCTCTTAATCAAAGATGGTAGCGCCACACTCGGCGCTCGATACCGCGCGACGCATCACGCTGAACAGTTCACGGCCCCACCCCTCTTGTTCCAGAGTGAGGTCAATCTCGGCCTGGGTACGGCCACTCAAATCGGTCAGGCAGTCGAGGCGGCCACTCACCGCATCCACCCGCAACAGATCGCCATCTTGTAACAGGCCGATAGCCCCGCCGTGCAGCGCTTCCGGGGTGACGTGGATAGCGGCCGGGATCTTGCCGGAGGCACCGGAGAGACGGCCATCGGTGACCAGCGCCACCTTGTAACCGGCTTTTTGCAGATTGCCGAGCACCGGCATCAGCTTGTGCAGCTCCGGCATGCCGTTGGCGGCCGGGCCATTGTGGCGCACCACGATCACGGCGTCCTGATTGAGATCACCCGCCTTGTAGGCCGCTTCCACCGCATGCTGGGAGGAGAAGACCCGCGCCGGGGCTTCAATCACCCGATATTCGGGAGCAACCGCAGAGACCTTGACCACGGCGCGGCCCAGATTGCCCGCCAGCAACTTGGTGCCGCCAGTCGCATTAAATACGCTACCAGTGGGAGAGAGCACGCCCGCATCGCTGCTTTCACCGACCGGCTGCCATACCAGCTGGCCATCGACCAGTGCCGGACGGCTGAGGTAATCCTGCATCTCGCCAAAGACCGGAGTGGCATCCATGTGGATCAGCCCCTCTTGCGCCAGACGGCGCATCAGGCCGGGCACGCCGCCCGCCTGTTCGAAGGCGTTGACGTCGGCCGGGCCGTTCGGGTACATGCGAACCAGCAGCGGCACCACGTCGGAGAGATCGCTGATGTCATCCCAGGTCAGCACCAGACCGGCCGCGCGGGCCAGCGCCACCATGTGGATGCTGTGGTTGGTGCTGCCGCCGGAGGCGAGCAAGGCCACCAGACCGTTGACCAGCGAGCGCTCATCCAGCACCTCGCTCAACGGACGATAGGCCGGGGAGCCCGGGATCATGGCGCTGATGCGGCGGGCCGCCTCGGCGGTCAGGGCGCGGCGCAGCTCGCTATGCGGGTGCACAAAGGCGGAGCCCGGCAACATCAGGCCCATGGCCTCGAATACCAGCTGGTTGGTGTTGGCGGTGCCGTAGAAGGTGCAGGTGCCCGCCGCGTGGTAGGCGCCGCACTCCATCTCCAGCAGGGCGTCGCGACCCACTTCACCAGCGGCGTACTTCTGGCGAACCTTCACCTTCTCGTCGTTGCTGATGCCGCTCGCCATCGGGCCAGCAGGAACAAATGCCGTCGGCAGGTGAGCGTGGGAGAGGGCCCCCATGATCTGGCCCGGGGCGATCTTGTCGCAGATGCCGAGCAGCAGGGTGGCATCGAAAGTGTTGTGAGAGAGTGACAGCGCAGTCGCCTGGGCGATCAGGTCGCGGGAGAACAGGGACATGTCCATCCCCGGCTGACCCTGGGTCACGCCGTCGCACATGGCGGGCACGCCGCCAGCAACCTGGGCGCTGTGGCCCAGCTCGGCCAGCACTGCCTTGATCTGATCCGGATAGCCCTGATAGGGCTGATGGGCGCTCAGCATGTCGTTGTAGGCGGTGACGATGCCGACGTTGGCGCGGGTCATGTCGAGGATGCGACCCTTCTCGTCACTGCTGCAGGCCGCCACGGCGTGAGCCAGGTTGCCACAGGCCAGCGCGGCGCGAGTCTTGCCCTGCTCTGCCTGACGCTGGATGCGGGCCAGAAATGCCTGACGACGGGCGACACTGCGCTCGCGGATGCGGGCGGTGACGTCGGAAATTACCTGATGAATCATTGGGCTTGCTCCAATGCTGTGACGGCGCGGTCAACCACCTGTTCGAAGGTGCCGTCTATATCAATGTGGAATACACCGGCTTCGCCATCCGGGCGCTCCAGGGTATCGAACTGACTTTGTACCATGCTTTCACGCATGAAATGGCCTTTGCGGGCACGCATCCGCTCGAGGATCAGCGGCTGGCTGCCATCGAGGAAGAGGAAGCTGACCGACTCGTTGCCTTCGCGGATCTGGTCGCGGTACTTCTTTTTGAGGGCGGAACAGACAATGATGCCGGTCTCGTTCTTCTGCTCGAGACTGTAGGCGGCGTCGCGGATCCGCTCCAGCCAGGGGGCACGATCCTCATCGTTGAGGGGGTTGCCGCCAGCCATCTTCTGGATGTTGGCCTTGGGGTGCAGGTCATCACCATCGATGAACTTGGCGCCCAGCGCTTCGGCCACTTTCAGACCCACGCTGGATTTGCCGCTACCACACACACCCATCACGATAATGCACTTACCCGCCATAATTTGACCTTTGTCCCACTTTTCAAAAAACCAGCTGTTGATGGGTTCTAATCTAACACGTTACCGGTAACATGTTACCGGTAACGATTGAAAATGTGAAGTCTGCCACAGACTGAGCAAACCCATAGTCACCTGGGCATATGATGTTGAGCCCTTGCCATAAATCTAAATAAATCATAAAGATATGGTTTGCCGACGGATCGGCAAGGTGTCACTCTGAACTTGGAAAAAGGAACGCATAACAATGTCTGACCTCTCCCTGATCATGACGGCCGCCGGCTCGATTGTGCTGCTGCTCTTCCTGGTGATGAAGGCCCGGCTCCACGCCGTGGTAGCCCTGATCCTGGTCTCCATGGTGGCGGGTCTCGCCGCTGGCATGAACCCGGCCGATATCGCCGCCACCATCCAGAAAGGGATGGGTGGCACCCTCGGTTTCGTCGCGGTAGTGGTGGCGCTGGGCGCCATGTTCGGCAAGGTGATGGAAGTGACCGGCGCCCTCGACCGGGTAGCCCACACCCTGCTCGGCAAGTTCGGCGTCAAGCGCGCCAACTGGGCCATGGCCCTGACCGGCTTTGTCTGCGCCCTGCCGCTGTTCTTTGACGTGGCCGTGGTGCTGCTGATCGGCGTCGCCTTCGCCATCGTCCGTCGTGGCGGCGGCAGCGTAGTGAAGATCGGTATCGCCCTGCTGGCGGGTATCGCCACCTGTCAGGCGTTCCTTATTCCGGCGCCCGGCCCGATCCTGGTGGCGTCCCAGCTGGGTGCCGACTTCGGCTACATGATCCTGTTCGGCCTGATCGCCGCCGTGCCGGCACTGATCCTGGCTGGCCCGCTGTTCGGTGACTTCATCAGCAAGATCGTCGATGTGCCGCTGCCTGCCGATGCCCAGAACAGCGTCCACGATGACAGCAAATCCCTGCCCTCCTTCGGGCTGGCCATGGGCCTCATCGGCCTGCCGCTGCTGCTGATCGGCCTCAAGACCATCGTCGGTCGCTTCGTCGAGGCGGGCTCCACCCTGCACAACTGGCTGGAGTTCATCGGTCACCCCTTCACCGCCATCATGGTCGCCTGTCTGGCCGCCTTCTACCTGCTGGGTATTCGCCGCGGCATGTCCCGTGACGAGGTGATGAGCGTCTGCAACAGCGCCATCCAGCCCGCCGGTGTCATCATCCTGGTGACCGGTGCCGGTGGCGTGTTCAAGCAGGTGCTGGTTGATTCCGGTGTGGGCGCCGCCCTTGGCAACATGCTGGCCGACTCCGGTCTGCCCATCGTCGCACTGGCCTTCATTCTGGCCGCTGCAGTACGGGTTATTCAGGGCTCTGCCACCGTCGCCATGCTGACCGCCTGCGGTCTGGTGCTGCCGATGCTGGAACCGCTCGGCCTCAACGGTGCCCAGCTGGCGGCCGTCACCATCGCCATCGGCGGCGGTGCCATCGTGCTCTCCCACGTCAACGACTCCGGTTTCTGGCTGGCCAACCGCTACCTCGGCCTTTCCGAGAAGCAGACCCTGCAGACCTGGACCGTGATGGAAACCATTATCGGCACCACCGGTGGCGTGATGGCGATGATCATCTACAGCTTCCTCTGACAAGGGCGAAAAGCTGACAAAAAGGCCTCACTCGTGAGGCCTTTTTCATCTTTCTGATGATTCTTTCTTTGGCTGAGAGGGCGAGATTGCTAGAATCGCCTATTCATCGCTCCGAGTGGAACGCTTAACCCCGTGATTTCAGGTTTATCTATGCATTCATCGGCCCATTATCGACAACTGCTGGCGCGCCTGCCCCAGATCGCCGTCGCGGCGGATCAGTTTGAAGTGCTCTACAGCGCGCAGGATTTCAAACGCCGCATTCTGGCGCTTATCGCCAGTGCCACCCGGCGCATCTATCTGGTCGCGCTCTATCTGCAGGATGACGAGGCGGGACGGGAGATCCTCTCCGCCCTCTACGCAGCCAAACAGCGCAATCCGGCCCTCGACATCAAGCTGTTCGTCGACTTTCACCGTGCCCAGCGCGGCCTGATCGGCAAGGGCAAGCAGGGCGGCAACCACCTGATGTATCAGGGCATGGCTGCCGAACACGAGCACCAGATCGAAATCTACGGCGTGCCGGTCAAAGGGCGCGAGCTGCTCGGCGTGCTGCACCTCAAGGGCTTCATCTTTGATGATGTGGTGCTCTACTCCGGCGCCAGCCTCAACGACATCTACCTGCATCAGCAGGATCGCTACCGCTTCGATCGCTATCACCAGATCACCAGCCCGGAGCTGGCCCGCAGCATGGTCAACTATGTGGACGACCTGTTCGTGAAGAGCGACGCGGTGCAGCGACTGGATCACAGCGACATCCCCAGCGCCAAACAGCTGAAGGGGCCGATCCGCCGCTTCAAGCAGAACCTGCGCCAGAGCCAGTACCGTTTCAGCACCATGCCGGTCAACACCCAGGAGGTGGCCGTCACCCCCATGGTGGGTCTGGGCAAGCGCAACAACCAGCTCAACCTGATGATCCGCAATCTGGTGCGCGCCACCGAGCGGGAGATCTTCATCTGCACCCCTTACTTCAACCCGCCCAAGGAGTTGAGCAAGGATATCGAGGATCTGCTGCTGCGCGGTTGCAAGGTGACCATCGTGGTGGGCGACAAGACCGCCAACGACTTCTTCATTCCGCCGGAAGAGAAGTTCTCCACCATAGGTGGCCTGCCCTATCTCTACGAGACCAATCTGCGCAAGTTTGCCGAGCGCAACCAGCGTCACATCGACGACGGTCGCCTCAACCTGATGCTCTGGTGTTGCGAGCGCAACTCCTACCATCTCAAGGGGATCTTCGTGGATGACGAGTGGGCGCTGCTCACCGGCAACAACCTCAACCCCCGCGCCTGGGCGCTGGATCTGGAGAACGGCCTGCTGGTGCACGATCGTCGCCACCTGCTGCGTCCCCAGTTCAATGCGGAGCGGGAGAACATCCTGACCAACACCAAGCGGATCAGCCACTTCGATCAAGTTGAGCAGATCCAGGACTACCCGGAACAGGTGCGCAAGCTGCTGGGACGGATCCATCGGGTCAAGGCCCATCTGCTGCTTAAACGCATCATCTGACCTTGGGCGCCATGCGCCCGCACCTCGCCTGTTGGCAGCCGTACAAAGGCCTCCCGTTTTCGGCAGGCCTTTGTTATATCCGCCGTTTCTCCCGCGTTGGCGGCCCTGCCAGCAGCAACTCGGCTTGCATCGGCCCCTCAACAACCCCTATCATCTGGACATATTTACAGTGTTTTCGGGCATCTAATTGATGAAATTGGATAAAATTCCTCTCGATAGCCTCAAGGGTGTTGGCAGCAAGATGCTGGAGAAGCTCGAGCGGCTGGGGCTGGCCACGGTACAGGATCTGCTGTTCCACCTCCCCCTGCGCTACGAGGACCGCACCCAGGTGTGGCCCATCGGCGATCTGCCGCCCGGGCTGCATGGCGCCGTCGAGGGCGAAATCCAAGACACTCAGCTGGTGATGGGGCGCCGCCGCATGATGGTCTGTCGCATCAGCGATGGTACCGGCACCCTCACCCTGCGCTTCTTCAACTTCACCGCCGCCCAGAAAAACAGTCTGGCGGCGGGCCGCCTGATCCGCTGCTTTGGCGAGGTGCGCCCCGGCAAATACGGGCTGGAGATGGCCCACCCCGAGTACAAGCTGCTCGGCGAGGAGCAAGCCGGCCAGACCGAAGAGGCGCTCACCCCCGTCTACCCGACTACCGAAGGGCTGCGCCAGCTCACCCTGCGCAACCTCACCGATCAGGCGCTGGCCCAGCTCGACCTCTACGGCGTCGAAGAGCTGCTGCCCGCCGGCCTCTATCCCCACCAGATTGAACTGGCCGCCGCCTTGAAACTGCTGCACCGCCCGCCCCCCTCGGTGGCCCTGCCGCTGCTGGAAAGCGGTCAGCATCCGGCCCAGCAGCGACTGGTACTGGAAGAGCTGCTGGCCCACAACCTCTCGGTACTCAAGGTGCGCGCTCAGGCGCAAACCCAGCTGGCTCGAGCCCTCAAACCGGCGCCCGAACTGGTCGAACAGCTGCTCGGTGCCCTGCCGTTCAAACCGACCGGCGCCCAGAGCCGGGTGGTGGCCGAGATAGGTAAGGATCTGCAACAGAGCCACCCCATGATGCGGCTGGTGCAGGGGGATGTGGGTTCCGGCAAGACGCTGGTCGCGGCGCTCACCGCCCTGCAAGCCATCGGCAACGGCTGTCAGGTGGGGCTGATGGCACCGACCGAGCTGCTGGCGGAACAGCACGCCATCAACTTCGCCAAGTGGCTGGAGCCGCTAGGCATCGGAGTCGGCTGGCTGGCGGGCAAGCAGAAAGGCAAGGCGCGGGAAGAGGCGCTGGCCGCCATCGCCGATGGCAGCGTCAAGATGGTGGTGGGCACCCACGCCATCTTTCAGGAGCAGGTGGTGTTCCAGCGCCTCGCCTTGGTCATCATCGACGAACAGCACAGATTCGGGGTGCATCAGCGGCTCGCCCTGCGCGAGAAAGGGGAGCGGGAGGGGGTACATCCCCATCAGTTGATCATGACCGCCACCCCGATCCCCCGCACCCTGGCGATGACCGCCTATGCCGATCTCGACACCTCGGTCATCGACGAGCTGCCGCCGGGCCGAACCCCCATCACCACAGTCGCGCTGCCCGACAGCCGTCGCGGCGATGTGATCGAGCGGGTCAAGCTCGCCTGCACCGAGGGCAAGCAGGCCTACTGGGTCTGCACCCTGATCGAGGAGTCGGAGGTGCTGGAGTGTCAGGCCGCCGAGGATACCGCCGCCGAGCTGCAGAACCTGCTGCCCGGCCTGCATATCGGGCTGGTGCACGGCCGGATGCGTCCGGTCGAGAAACAGCGGGTGATGGAGGAGTTCAAGGCAGGCATACTGCAACTGCTGGTCGCCACCACTGTCATCGAGGTGGGGGTGGATGTGCCCAACGCCAGCCTGATGATCATCGAGAACCCTGAGCGACTGGGGCTGGCGCAGTTGCACCAGTTGCGCGGTCGGGTTGGCCGGGGGGCGGTGGCCTCTCACTGCGTGCTGCTCTATCATGCCCCCTTGTCCAAGACGGCCCAGAGCCGACTCGGGGTGCTGCGGGAGACCAACGACGGCTTCCTCATCGCCCAGCGCGATCTGGAACTGCGCGGCCCGGGGGAACTGCTCGGCACTCGCCAGACCGGTCTGGCCGATCTCAAGATCGCCGACCTGGTACGGGATCAGCCGCTTATTCCGCAGGTGCAAAAAATGGCGCGCTTCCTTATGGATAGGCATCCGAGTCATGTCGAACCCTTGATACGGCGCTGGCTCGGCTTACGGGATCACTATTCCAATGCCTGATCGAGGTAGATGCAGAAGATGGGCACATTGCCTGATGGATAGTCATCCAAACCATGTCGAACCCTTGATACGGCGCTGGCTCGGCTTACGGGATCACTATTCCAATGCCTGATCGAGGCAGATGCAGAAGATGGACACATGTCCTCATGGATAGACACCCGAGCCATGTCGAACCCTTGATACGGCGCTGGCTTGGCTTACGGGATCACTATTCCAATGCCTGATCGAGGTAGATGCAGAAGATGGACACATGTCCTCATGGATAGGCACCCGAGCCATGTCGAACCCTTGATACGGCGCGGGCTCGGTCTGCGAGACCACTACTCAAACGCCTGACAACACACCCCAAAACAGGAGGAAAGCATCCATGAATTCCTGGCTACGCGGCCTGCTCTACACCTTCGCCTTCCTGCTGCTGTTTGTCTGGGTTGCCCTCGGCCTGTTCGACGCCGAGCGCGCCAAAGGCCCCATCGCCAACTGGATCAGCCAGCAGACCGGCGTGCCGGTCACCATAGGGCGGCTGGTGTTCAATCCTCTTCACCCCTACACCCTGCTGGCGGAGCAGGTGCGCTACGGCGATGCGGTCTCCCTCGACAAGATCTATCTGGAGATCGAGAGCATCGACTGGCTGAGCCGCGACGTGCGCATCGCCCATCTCGATCTCATTCGCCCCGCCATCAAGCTGCCGCTGCCCAACCAGCTACCAAGTCTGCCGGTACACTCCCTCACCATCAGCGACAGCACCATCGACCGACTCAGTCTGGAGAGCAGCGAGCTGACCCTGCGCGGCCTCAACGCCACCCTGAGCGACTGGGAGCTGATCGACCCGAAACGGCAGCCACAGGCCAACCTGAGCCTCAATATCGGCCAGCTGGAGACCCCGCAGTTCACCTTCGCCCGCCTCAACCTGCAAGGACGGCTGGAAGGGGAAGTGCTGCGTAGCGACAAGCTGGTGACCAACCTGTTCGACGGCCTGCTGGAGACCGGCATGGTACTGGACTGGCCCGCCCGCACCCTGCAACTGCACGACCTCAAGGCGCGCGGTATGCGGGTGGAGCTGGGTGATCTGACGCAGCAAGGCTTCCCGTTGCAAAGCGTGTCGCTGGATCGCGGCCAGCTGGACGGCATCAGCCTCAACGACATCAATCAGGAGCTCTCCTTCAACAACTTCAGTGGCCAGCTCACTGCCTTCAACTGGCAGGCTGGCAGCCAGCCCACCGGCTATCTGAGCGGCACCCTTGGCGACATGGGCCGTGGCCTGTTCCAGCTGGAGGAGATCAAGGGCAAGCTCGCCTTCTCACCCCAGCAGATCGATGCAGAGCTGCAGGGCAAGGCCTACGAGGGGGCATTCACTCTGGATCTGGCCCTCGATACCCAGCAGCAGAAGCTGACCCTGAAAGACCTGGCGCTGAGCGGCATGGATATCAGCCTGCCGCAGGGATGGTGGCAGGATTGGCAGAGCTGGCGCCCGCAGCAGGTCGATATCCGCAAGCTGGCGTTCGACAAGCTCAAGGTGCTCTCCTTCGACGATACCCTGCCCCTGTCGCTGACCGGCTGGCAGCTCTATCTGAGCGATCTCGCCCTGCGCGATAACCAGCCCGGCCCGCTGCTCGGCCGTGCCCGCATCGAGAGCAAGTGGTTCGAGCTGGTGTGGGATGGCCTCAGCGCCCGCAACGGCGAGTTGGATGGGGAGCTGACTCCCAGCTCGTGGCAGCTGGGCAAGCTCACCAGCTCGCTGCCGGATGAGGGCACCCTCAGCCTGAGTGGCCAGTGGGGCCGCGAGCCGGGCCAGAGCAGCCGCCTGCAACTGCAGGCAACCAAGCTGGATCTGGTGCAGTGGGGCAAGATACTTCACTCCCCTGTCTCCTTCGCCGGCAAGGCGGATCTGAGCGCCGACCTGCAAGCCGAACACGGCAAAACGGCGGGCGAGTGGCGCCAGACCCTGCAGGGCAACTTTGCCCTCGATGCCGACGAGCCGTTCTGGGACAAGGTGAAGATAGACCCGCTGCTGGATGAATGGTTCAAGGGGGCGACCCCACCCACCCTGACACCGGATCAGCTGTGGCAGGCGATGCAGGAGGGTGACACCCCCTTCTACCGCATCAAGTTGCAGGGCAAGATCGACAAGGGGCAACTGCAGATCGAGCAGGCTGGCGCTTCCACCATCACCCATCTGCTGGCGCTGCAAGGGGGGATCGATCTGGTCAATGAGCAGTGGCAGCTCGATCTGGGGGTGCTCAACGGCAACCGCTGTGCCGAGCTGCTCGGCCAGTGGCGCGGGCCGCTGACGGAACCCACGCTGGCATGGAGCTTCCCGCAAAAGCAGGACGCCTGCGGCTGGGAAGTGGGTGTACGCTATCCGCCACAAGGCAACAGCGCCCCGCTCTGGCGACCAGCTCCCGCGCCGAAAGCTCAAACCCAAGTGCAGACCCAAGCCGGGCAGACAAGCGACAGCCAGCAAAGGTAAAAACAGACAAGGCCTCATGATGAGGCCTTGTTGTTTGATGGAGAAACGGCGCGGTTACTGGCCCGGACGGCGGGGCGGCTGCACCACGTAGTGACCGCAGAACTCCGCCGCCAGCTTGCCACCGCTGAACAACTGGATATTGAGGCTGAAGGTGGCAGGTTCACCCCGTTTGAGCGGCTGCAACACGGCAGGCATCCCCTCGCGAGCCACCCGCGCCTCCGGCTCCTCATCGACCGGGCCATGATATTTGATGGTGCTCTCGGCCAGCACCGGCTCGCCCACCAGCCCCTCTTCTTTAAGTTGCAGCCAGATCAGCCCCCAGCCCGCCAGCACGCACTGGCTGTAGACACTGCCGGCGAACATGCTGCCATGCACGTTGAAGTTGGCCGCCAGATTGGCCTTGAGGTGGAAGGTCTGGCCGTCGTAGTGGCTGATGTGCATCCCCATCTTCTCGCTGATGGGCACCCCGCGCGACCAGCGGGTGGTGAGATCCTGACACCACTCCGGCCGGTACTGGATGGTCTGCAACGGGCTCAGGGATTTGATCATCTGGCGATGGGGAATGCGACCAAAGGAGACGGGGCCGCCCCCCACTTCGAGAAAGCCGCACTTGCGATAGAACTCCACCGCCTCCTGACGGGCGTTCATCACCAGCCGTTTCACCTTCTCGCTGCGGGCCAACTGCTCGAGATCTTCCACCATTTGGGCACCCAGCCCCTGGCCGCGGTATTCGGGCCGCAGCGCCATAAAGCGGATCTGCGCCTCGTCACCACCGATAAAGAGGCGACCCACCGCGATGGGAGTGCCGTCAGGTGCCAGCATCAGCCGGTGAATGGCGACGGTGTCGTATTCGTCCCGCTCGGAGCCAATCGGCAGATTGAAGGGTTTACGCAGAAGTTCCCAGCGCAACTGGTAGTAAGCATCCAGCTCGGCTGCCGTTTGGGGAGTAACTACCCTGTACATAAAGCGATCCTTGAGTTTGCGCCGACTGGCAGATGGAAGGGCTTTCGCAGAGGTTCCCGGCGCAGCATGCTGTAAGTACCCGGCTCGGCGGCTGTCTGAGGGGTGACTACCCGATACATAGTTTCATCCTTGAGTTTGCGCCAACGGGCAGATGGAAGGGCTTACACAGACGTTTCCAGCGCAGCTTGCAGTAAGTACCCGGCTCGGCTGCCGTTTGGGGGGTGACTACCCGGTACATAGTTTCATCCTTGAGTTACACTGGTCGGAAACCATCTTGCCGTGCAAATTCATGGACTTCAATCTGCAAGCGTACCAAGCCGATCACTTGTTGCACCTCAGCGTCAAACCCCAGCGCCGCCTCACCGTGCAGGAAAATGACCAGCACCGCTGGCTGGAGATAGACGGCGTGGTGCAATCCGCCATGTTGCTCGCCGACCCCGCCACCCTCTGTCTGCCTCATCAGCGGGTCATCGCCTGCCTGCTGCCGGAGCAGGCCACCCGGATCCTCGAACTGGGTTTGGGTGGCGGCGATCTCACCCGCCATCTGAGTCAGCGCTGGCCCTCGGCCCGCCACGAGTGCGTTGACCTCGACGAAGAGGTACTGACCGTTTATCAGCAGTTTTTCCAGCATCAGGCGCACGATGGGCAAGCCGTTCCGACACTCCATCAGGCCGATGCCCTCGCCTTTCTCGAGCAGAGCGAGCAGCAGTACGACCTCATCCTGCTCGATCTCTTCAGTCAGGATGGCAACCCGCTGCTGCTGTTTCAGGAGCGGCTCTACCGGACGCTGGCCCCCCGCCTCAGCGGCACCCTGGTCATCAACCTGCTGCCGCGCACCGAACTTGAGCTAACCCACGCCCTGACACTGATAGAACAGTGGATTGGCCCCGCCACCCCCTATCCGGTCGCGGGGCTCATCAACGTGATTGTCCACGTCATACCGCGGGATCAGACATCCTCAGACCTGTAGCCAGAAGGTAACCGGGCCGTCATTGACCAGCGCCACCTTCATGTCGGCGGCGAAGCGGCCGGTTGCGGTCGGGATGCCGCTGGCAGCAGCCTTCGCTACAAAGTAGTCATAGAGCCGCTCGGCCTCGCTCGGGTGGGCACCGCAGGAGAAGCTGGGACGCATCCCGCTCTTGGTGTCGGCCGCCAGCGTGAACTGGGAAACCACCAGCAGGCTGCCGCCGATCTGGCTGACATTGAGGTTCATCTTGCCGTTCTCGTCACTGAACACCCGATATCCACTCACCTTGTGCAGCAACTTGTCGGCCTTGGCTTCGTCATCCCCCTGCTCCACCCCGAGCAGCACCAGCAGCCCCTGACCGATGGCGCCAGTCACTTCGCCCTCGACGGTCACGCTGGCCTCGCTGGCCCGCTGAATCAATGCAATCACATCCCTCTCCTCTCAAAACAGAACGACCGCCCCCTCACAGGGGCGGTCGTCGATGCTACCAATAAACCGGTGGCCAAGGCGATGGCTTAGCCCAACTCTTCGCTGGCCGGTTTCTCGTATTCGCCGAGGCAAGCCGTAGTCTCAGCCCCCAGCAGCACCACCAGCCAGCTGAGGTAAACCCAGACAAACAGGATCGGGATGGTCGCCAACGCGCCATAGATGGCCTGATAGGAGGGGAAGTTGGTGATGTAGATGGCAAAGCCGCGCTTGGCCAGCTCAAACAGGGTGGCCGCCACCAGCGCGCCGATAAAGGCGTGGATCAGCCGCACCTTGCAGTTGGGCACCACGGTATAGACCAGCAGGAAGGTGAGCACCGAGAAAAGGAACGGCAAACCGCGCAGCAGCAGATAACCGATGCCGAACAGGCTCTCGGCGCCAAACAGCCGCAGCGAGAAGATGTAGGAGGAGATGGCGATGCTGGCTCCGATCAGCACGGGCCCCAGGGTCAGGATCATCCAGTACATGGCGAACGCCTGCGCCAGCGGGCGACTCTGGGTCGAGCGCCAGATGTAGTTGAGGTTCTTGTCGATGGCGGAGATCAGCATCAGCGCCACCACCACCAGCGCCCCGATCCCCACCGCTGTGGTGTTGGTCGCGTTGGCGACGAAGCCGTCGATGTACTCCTTGAGCATGTCTCCTGCGGTCGGCACGAAGTTGTGGTAGACGAACTGCTCCATCTCCTGCTTGAGGCTCTGGAACACCGGAAAGGTGGACATCATGCCAAACACCACGGCGATCATCGGCACCAGCGAAAGCAGGGTGACATAGGCCAGATAACCGGCGGTGACCGTCAATCTGTCCTGCTGGAAACGGCCCCAGACAAACTGGGCGAAGTGGCGACCATCATGGCGCACAAAGGAGAGGGCGTGGGCCAAACGGCCGCTGATTTGCTGCTGCATCTTGATTCTCGTAAGCGTCGTCATGCAGCCATTGTGTCAGAGGGGAGCGCTGTTTGACCATCTTTGAGCCAAGATTGCCGCCATGTCCGCCCATTTTCCGTACAGGCTGCGCCTTGGGTAGTCACGGGAGGCAGCAACAAAAACGGCCCCGATAAAGGGGCCGTTTGCAACACCGGATTACAGCATGTAGTCCGCGGGCAGCTCGGTGCGCGCAACGCCGGAGGCGACCGCCGCCAGCGCCACGGCGCGGGCGACCCGTGGCAGCAGACGGGCATCCATCGGCTTGGGAATGACGTAATCCTTGCCGAAGGTGAGCTCGCTCACCCCGGCGGCGGTCAGCACCTCAGCCGGCACCGGCTCCTTCACCAGACTGCGGATTGCCTCAACTGCGGCGATCTTCATGGCATCGTTGATGCGGCTGGCGCGGGCATCAAGCGCACCGCGGAAGATGAAGGGGAAGCAGAGCACGTTGTTGATCTGGTTCGGGTAGTCGGAGCGACCGGTGCCCATGATGAGGTCGCTGCGCACCCCGTGGGCCAGCGCCGGCTTGATCTCCGGATCCGGGTTGGAACAGGCGAAGATCACCGGATTGGGCGCCATCAGGGCGACCGCTTCGGCGGGCAACACGTCGGGGCCTGAAACACCGACAAACACATCCGCCCCTTCGATGACATCCATCAGGGTGCGCAACGTGGTCTCGTTGGCGAAACGCTGCTTGTACTTGTTGAGATCGCTGCGGCCGGTGTGAATCACCCCCTGACGATCCAGCATGAAGATGTTGTGCGGCTTGGCACCGCACTTGATCAGCAACTCCATGCAGGCAGTAGCAGCAGCCCCCGCCCCCATGCAGACGATGCGGCTGTCGCTGATAAGCTTGCCCTGCACTTCCAGCGCGTTGAGCAGACCGGCAGCGGTGACGATGGCGGTGCCGTGCTGGTCATCGTGGAATACCGGAATGTCGCAGCGCGCGATCAGCGCCTCTTCAATCTCGAAGCACTCAGGCGCCTTGATATCTTCCAGATTGATGCCACCGAAGGTATCGGCGATGGCCGCTACCGTGTCGATGAACTGCTGGCTGGTCTCGTGCTTCACCTCGATGTCGATGGCGTCGATACCGGCGAAGCGCTTGAACAGCAGGGCCTTGCCTTCCATCACCGGCTTGGAGGCCAGCGGCCCCAGATTACCCAGCCCCAGAATGGCGGTGCCGTTGGAGATGACGGCCACCAGATTGCCCTTGCCGGTATAGCGGTAGGCATCGGCCGGGTTGGCGGCGATCTCGCGCACCGGCTCGGCAACACCCGGGCTGTAGGCCAGCGCCAGATCATGGGCGGTCTCGGCGGGTTTGGTCAGGGCGATGGCAATTTTGCCCGGTACGGGCTGGGCGTGGTAATCGAGTGCTTCTTGACGCAGATCGGACATGGGGGACCCCGATGTGGTTGGTGCAAATGAGGTGCCGACAGGGGGCACGCAGAAGGGCGGGGATCATAAAAGAAAGCAGGGAGCATGCCCAGCAGATCATGCTGCCATAAACCAGATCAGACCAGTTATTTCAGCACCTTACCCCACCCAAACCTACCACTTTAGTTATAGATCCTGCTGTGTCGGGTAAAAATGGAGCAAAAAGGGCGGCAAGTTGGCCTTGCCGCCCTGTTCTGTCAGTGCTGTAGAGCGTACTCAGTTGCCCAGATAGACCGGCAACAGACCCGCCATCGACAGGAAGTGGAACAGCGCGGTCGCCAATCCGAACAGGATCAGCAACCAGGCCATCAGCTTGCCACCTGGGGTAACGAAGTGGGGAGTCACCTCGCCCCGCTCGGCCCGCGCCCGGGTACGCAACACCAGCAGTGCCGGGATGATGCAGGTCCAGATGGTGGCGGCGGCACCGGCATAACCGATGGCCAGCAGGAAACCGAACGGGAAGAGCAGCGAAAGCACCAGCGGCGGCAGGAAGGTGACCGCCCAGGTCTTGCTGCGACCGGCGCGGCTGTTGTCGAACTTGAACAGATCCGCCAGATAGTCGAACACCCCGAGCCCCACCCCGATAAAGGAGGAGAGAATCGCCGCCATGGAGAAGCCGTTGATGGCGCTGGCCACCTTCTCCGACTCGATGACACCTGAGAGGGCGGAGAGCAGCACGCTCACGTCACCTCCCTTGGCAATCACGGGGGCAAAATCCTGACGGGGCAGGTTACCGAAGATCCCCAGCAGCCAGAGCACGTAGAGCGCCAGCGCGATCAGGGTTCCCCCCAGAATGGCCCATCGGGCCTGCTGCTCGTTCTGGTAGTAGGCACGCAGGGAGGCGACCGAGTGGTGATAGCCGAACGAGGTGAGCGCCACCGGCAGCATCGCCATGGCATAGGGGGCATAGCGGTTTTCGCTGCCCGCCAGATCGAGCAGGGTCGGCAGCTTGATATTGCCGAGCAGACCGGCCACACCGAGGGCGAAGCTGAGGATCATGAAGGCGATCAGCACCACAGAGATTCGGTCAACGGCGCGGGTCGAGTGCCACACCACCAGCGAGAAGAGCGCCACGAACAGCACGGAGGCGAGCTTGCTGTCGATCCCCAGTATCCCCTGCAAAATGGCACCGGAGGAGGTGATATAGGCGTAGAGCAGAATGCCGCCAACAAAGTAGACCGAGAGGTTGTTGAGGAGATTGAGCTTCTCTCCCAGCAGCTCGCGGGTCACGGTATTGAAGGAGACCCGCATGTCGTGGTGCTGGAAGGATTCCAGCAGCATCCAGCCGGAGAGGGTCATCATCACCATGGTGACGGTCAGTGCCAGCACCGACCAGAGGGTCCAGGCCCCCGCCCCCGAACTCGGCAGACCGAGCATGCCGGCTCCCACACAGACGCTGGCGATGATGCAGGCGCCCCCCAAAATTGACGGTTTTTTCTTCATAATCCCTTCTTTATTAATTAGTCACACACCTGAACTGCATAAATAGCAGGGCATGATGCCAGTCTTTGCGACAAGACGCACACCCATATCGGGCGAAAAACGAAGATTTCACCTCGAACGAGTCTTGCCGCCTATGCATAAAATCGGCATAAAAGGCGCCCTGGTAAGGCGCCCCTTGCTGTGGTGTGAACGGCGAAAGTGTGGCAACGGGGACGGTCAGACCGCCCCGTTCAATCCATGACGGGGATACCGGCCCTTGCCTCTGCCTCTTTGGCGATCGCCTCGGTCATCCCCTGAAAGATAAAGAGGTGGAACGGCAGCATGGCGAGCCAGTAAGCCAGCCCCCAGGCGCCCTGCGGATGCCAGTGGGCAGTCACCCGGATACGGGTCAGGCCAGACTCCTCCGGCAGGATGTTGAACTCCAGCCGCCCGACGCCGGGGGCCTTCATGTTGAACAGCAAATCGAGCCTGCGCCCCTCATCCACCCCGAGGATCTGCCAGGAGTCGAGCATATCCCCCTTCACAAAGCGATCGGGATTGGTGCGGCCCCGGGTACGGGCCGGGCCGCCGATCAGGTGATCCATCCATTCGCGTACCACCCACAACTCGTTCATGTAGAAGTAACGCTTCTCTCCCCCCAGCTGCTGCAACACCTGCCACACCACCTCGGGTGAGGCAAGACAGATGGCCTCGCCGCTGGCGGTGCGGTCATAGAAGCCATATTCGGGATGGCGCCAGCGCAGGCCGAGCGGCGTCTCCTGTCCCTGCTGTTCGGCCCCCAGCTTCTGCTCCAGCGCCAGACTCTCCGCCAGTGCCTCGTCGAAGCTGAGCAAGGTCTGCGGCAGCAGGGCCCGCAGCGGGCCGTCATCGGCCGGAATATCGTGCTTGAGACCGCCCACCAGCGCCTTGGCCACCGGCTGCGGCACCGAAGTGACAAACTGCAGCCACCAGGCGGAGAGGCGCGGGCTCAGAAACGGGATGGGAATAATGGGGCAGCGCTTGCCGATATGGGCGGCGAACTTCTGCAACTGCTGTTGGTAGCTGAGCAGCTCTGGGCCAACCGCATTGAAGATGCGGCCATCCACCTCGTCGGCTTCCACCAGCCCGCCCAGATAGTGCAGCAGGTTGGAGAGCGCGATGGGGGGCGTGCGCGAGCGCACCCATTTCGGCGTCACCATCATCGGCAGGTTGAACACCAGATCCCGCATCACCTCGAACGCCGCCGAGCCGGGGCCGATGATGATGCCGGCGCGCAGCTCCACCGTCGGCACGCCAGAGTCACGAAACAGCTCGCCACAGTGGCGGCGGGAGTTGAGATGGCGGCTGTTGCACTGTTCGGGCTGGATTGCTCCGAGATAGATGATACGGCGCACCCCGGCTGCGCGGGCGGCGGCGGCAAAATTCTTCACCCCCTGCTGCTCCAGCCGGTGAAAATCGGCACCCGCCCCCATGGCGTGTACCAGATAGAAGACGGTATCGATACCCGCCAGCGCAGGCAGCAGGGTGATGGGCTTGAGGCTGTCGGCGAGGCGAAACTCCCCCCCCTCCGGCAAGCGACAGGGACGGCGCGCCCCGGCAATTACCCTGTAGCCCAGGGTTTGCAGGTGGGGCACCAGATAGGAGCCTATGTAGCCCGCCGCCCCCATCACCAAACAATTTCTCATCCTCTCTTCCTCTTCACATGTTGCCCCTGCGCTTGGGCAAACGGGCTAGCACCCGCATGCCCATCATCCTGCCACGCCGCCACCTTGCAACCTAGTACTAACCACCTCCCTGATTAGTCCGATTTGGTGTTAAGCCTTGTGCACTGCCTGGTCGATAACTGACCAGATGTATAGCGCCGAGGGCGAACGTATGCGCATCGAACACTACGACCTCCAGGGGGAGGTGCAATACCGGCAGCAGCAGGCCCAGAGCCGCAAGGTGCGCAACCTCGGGCCCGTGCCACCCGCCGTCAATCCACCAGAAGGCAACAACGCGGCAGCGGCAGGCGAACGCCGCAGCACCCTGACCCTCGCCAGCGCCCTGACGCTGCAAGCCGCGAGGCAATCGGCCGCCAGCCAGCAAGCGACAACGCCTCCCGCCCCGCCTGCAGCGGAAGTCGGCAAAGAGCAGGATGGTATTCCCGACGATGGGCTGGATAACCGCCAGCGGCTGATCAAGCTGATGATTGAGGCGATGCTGGGCCACGAAATCGAGCTGCCCAAGCCGATCAAACCCTCCGAAGAGGGGAGTGAAGGGGTGACGCAAGGAGACGCCGCTGCTCAGGCCGCCGAGCCGGATCAACTGGTGGAGGTGACGGACACCCTGCTGCAACAGGAGCAACTCAACGTGGTGGCGTCAGCCAGCGTAGCGACTCGGGATGGTCAGACTATTCAGCTCGATCTCGGCTTTGTGCTCGACTGGCGTCAGCTGGAGGTGAACCAGCGGCGCACCACCCTCAATGCCCTCAAGGATCCGCTGGTACTCAGTCTGGATGGCAAGATCGCCGATCTGACCGAGGCGAGGGTCAGTTTCGATATCGATCAGGATGGCAAAGAGGATAGCCTGCCGGGCTTGAGTGAAGGCAGCGGCTTCGTGGCGCTGGATCGCAATGGCAACGGCACCATAGACGATGGCGGCGAACTGTTTGGTGCCCGCTCCGGCAATGGCTTCGGCGAGCTGGCGACCCTCGACGAGGATGGCAACGGGGTGCTGGACGAGCGGGATAGCCAGTTTTCAGCGCTGCAGTTCTGGCATCCGGAACACGCCCCCATCGCGCTGGTGGAGCTGGGGATCGGCGCCATCCTGCTGCACCCTCTCGACACCCCCTTCACTCATCTGGGGGAGAGCGGCACTCAGGGAGTGCTGCGCCAATCCGGCCTCTACCTCACCGAACAGGGTAAGGGGGGCTGGGTACAGCAGATCGATCTGCGGGTCTGAGCACTAAAACGGAATCATCCGCCCGGTCGCTGACGATAACTGCCAGCGACCCGCTCCGGCGCCATCAACTCAGCTCGGTGGGGTCGATATCCAGACTCCAGCGCACCTTTTTGGTCTCCGGCCAGCCTTCCAGCTCCTTCACCGCCCAATCCAGCAGTTGCGCGAGCGGCGCCCGGTTTGGCCCCTGCACCAGCAACTGCATGCGGAACTTGCCCGCCTTGCGCTCCATAAAACCGCTGATGGGCCCCAGCACCTGCAGATGGGGATAACGGGCGCTGCGCAGGGTATCGGCGAGGCGGGCGAGGAACAGCTGCACCTCGTCACGGCCATTGGCCTCGGCCCGAAACAGCCCCTGATAACTGAATGGCGGCAACCCCAGCAGGCGGCGCTCTTTCAGCGCGGTATCTGCGAAGTGGCCGTAACCGTTCTGGGTCAGATCCTGCAACAGGGCATGTTCCGGATGGTGACTCTGCAACACTACCAGCCCGGGCTTGCTGGCGCGCCCGGCGCGCCCCGCCACCTGGGTGTAGAGCTGGGCCAGCTTCTCGGCGGCGCGAAAATCGGCACTGAATAGAGCGCCATCCACATCCAGCAGCCCCACTAACGTCACATCCGGGAAGTGGTGGCCCTTGGCCAGCATCTGGGTACCGATCAGGATCTTGTACTTGCCCGCCTTGATGTCGCCGAGATGGGTCTCCAGCTCCCCCTTGCGGCGGGTGTTGTCCCGATCGATGCGCACCACCGGGTATTGGGGGAACACCGTGGTGAGCAGCTGTTCCAGCTGCTCGGTTCCCACTCCAGAGCCAATCAACTCGTTGCTGCCACACTCGGGGCAGCTGTGGGGCAGCGGGCGCACGCTGTCGCAGTGGTGGCAATGCAGTCGTCGCCCAGCCTGATGCCAGGTGTACCAGGCATCACACCGCTCACAAGCAGCGCTCCAGCCGCACTGGTGGCAGATAAGGGCCGGGGCATAGCCACGGCGGTTGAGAAACAGCATCACCTGATTGCCCGCCGCCAGATGCTCTGCCATCAACTGCTCCAGCTGGGGGGAGAGCCCGGCCTGCAACCGCACGTTTTTGATATCCAGGATCACCTGACGGGCAGTCTGGGCGTTACCGGCACGGCGAGTCAGGCTGAGGTGGTGATACTTGCCGCTGCGGGCGTTGTGCAATGTCTCCAGCGACGGGGTGGCCGAGCCGAGCAGGATCGGAATGCCGGCACGATGAGCCCGCATCACCGCCAGATCCCGCGCGTGGTAGCGGAAACCGTCCTGCTGCTTGAAGGAGCCGTCGTGCTCCTCGTCGATGATGATGATGCCGAGGTTGTGAAACGGGGTGAACACCGCAGAGCGGGTGCCGATCAGGATGGCAGCTCCGCCGTCGCGGCAGGCGAGCCAGGCATCGAGCCGCTCCCGGTCGTTCATGGCGGAGTTCATCGCCACCACCGGCACGTTGAAGCGGCGGCGGAAGCGGTTGATGGTCTGCGGGGTGAGACCGATCTCCGGCACCATCACCAGCGCCTGCTTGCCCGCCTTGAGCAACGGCTCGAGGATGCTCAGGTAGACCTCGGTCTTGCCGGAGCCGGTGATGCCATCGAGCAGGAAGGCACCGAACTTGTCGCTCTGGCTGGTTACGGCGGAGACAGCCAATGCCTGCTCACCGTTGAGGCGCAGCCCCTCCCCCGGCTCGAAACGGGATGCCCAGTCGCCGTCGTGGCTCGGCTCCAGCGAGCGCCTCTCCAGCAAGCCTTTCTTCTCCAGCGCAGTGAGTGCGGCGCTCTGGATCTCCTCCTGCTTGAGGGCAGATGGCGTCTGTGGCCCCTTGCGCAGCAAGGCGAGCGCCTGCTGCTGCTTGGCCGCCCGCTTGAGCTCGTTAAGGTCGATGGCCATGCCGGCCTCGGTGGCAAACCAGAACTCCAGCTCGCGATAGGCGGCAGGCTCCCCCTTGCGCACCAGCACCGGCAGGGCATGAGGCAACACCTCCCCCAGCGGATGCTGGTAATAGCTGGCGCTCCAGTTCATCAGCGCCAGAATATCCGGCCCCAGCACCGGCGTCGCATCGAGTACCCGCTTGATGGGCTTGAGCTTGTTGCGGGGCACCTGGCTGTCGGCCGGATGATCCACCACCAGCCCGACCAGGGTCTGGGGACCAAAAGGGATCTCGACCCGGCAACCGGGGGCAGGTAACGGCAGGGGAGAGAGATAGTCGAAGTGACGGCGTAACGGTACCGGGACAGCGACACGAACCAGATCCAGCGTTTGGGAAGAATTCACCAGGGGTTGCCTATTTTTTCTGCGAAGCCACTTGCCTGATCTCAGGCATTTCCTATATTATTCGCAGCCTTTGAAACTGTGTTCAACAATCGTGTGGTGTCCGACGAGAGATCGGATGGCGACACGGCCTATTAATTGAGGTTGTCCATGAAAGCTGGTATCCATCCTGACTACGTAGCCATCACCGCCAAGTGCTCTTGCGGTAACGTCATCAACACTTTCTCTACCATCGGTAAAGATCTGAACCTGGACGTGTGCTCCGAGTGCCACCCGTTCTACACCGGCAAGCAGAAAGAAGTTTCTAGCGGCGGCCGCGTAGACAAGTTCAACAAGCGTTTCGGTGCGATGACCACCAAGAAGTAATTTTACTTCTGAAGAATTCTGAAAAAGGCGCCCATCGGGCGCCTTTTTTACGATCCCCGTTTTTCTTCCTTCACGTTCCCGCAGCTAGATGCATTCACGCCTACTGGCCAAATCCTCTGGAACGACGCAAATAGACATACCCCTCACCCGGGCTGCCCCAACGCGACCGCCCTTCGTTGTCATAGGCTCGATCCAGCAATCTGACGCTGTCGGGGCCAATCCAGATATGCTGCACCAGAGTACTGGCACCACCAAAATCGGTGGAGCAGTGGCCCACCCGGGTGTGACCGGCATACTCGCCGGACGGGGTGCGGGTCAGCCAGATCTCGCAACCGTGGCGCAAGGAGAGCTGCTGAGGGGTCAGGCTGTCGAGCAGGGAGGGATCGTGCCAGGCGCCGGCAAAATCGGTGGCCCGGGGCATGGTCAGTTCGGCCATCAGGATCCGTCCATCAGGGGCGGGGGAGAAACGGTAGATACGCTGGCGGAACGGGCGGATGGAGCGCAGGCTCAGGTACTGTTCGGCGTAGACCCAGCGATAGCTCTGATAGCCGGGCCAGATCTCCATCAGGCGCAGCTCGGCACTGGTGAAACGGCTGTCGTAACTGGCCTGCTCCCGGCTCGTAAAGGCCCCGTTGAACCAGCTGAGCAGCGGCTCCATGCCTGGCTTGAGTGGGGTGGCCTGGGGTGCCGGGCCTGCCAGCACCAGACAGGTGCAGAACAGCCCGAATACGGCCACCAGCAACTTTGCCATCGAATCCTTCCGAATCATCATAGTGGCGGCGATTATATGAGCGAATGCCCCCAATAACAGCCATTACGATCAAATCATTGCCACTCTGATGTGAAAACCTCGCAAAGATGTCAGTCCGGTCACTAAACCCGGTATTTCGCCACCGCCTGATTCAACAGTTGCGCCTGCTTGTTGAGCCCATCACTGGATTTGGCATTTTCCTCCGCCATGGTGCTGGACTCCTGGGCAATGTCGCGGATGTTGTTGACGTTGCGGTTCACCTCGTTGGCCACCAGACTCTGCTGTTCGATGGCCGCCGCGATCTGGGTGCTCATATCCATGATGTGAGTGACATCCTGGGTGATCTGTCCCAACAGCTCCCCTGCGGTGCTAGCCTGCTCCGAGCTGCGGTTGCCCTGCTCGCGGCAGGTCGCCATCATCTCGACGATGCTGCCGGTCTGCTTTTGCAGGGAGCTGATGATGCCGGCGATCTCCTGGGTCGATTTCTGGGTGCGAATGGCGAGGCTGCGTACTTCGTCGGCTACTACCGCAAAGCCACGACCCTGATCCCCCGCACGGGCCGCCTCGATAGCCGCATTGAGCGCCAGCAGATTGGTCTGCTCGGCAATCCCCCTGATCACATCCAGCACCGAGCCGATGGTCTCGCTCTCTTTTTGCAGTTGTCCCACCTCCCTGGACGAGCTTTCCAGATTGCCCGCCAGCGAGCGGATCTGGCTGACCGTATTTTCGACCGCTGTGCGCCCCTCCATCGCCTTGTTGTTGGTGGTCTGGGCATTGTTGGCGGCCTGTTCGGTATTGCGGGCGATCTCTTCGATGGTGGATCCCATCTCGGTGGAGGCGGTCGCCACCATGTCGGTCTCCTGCAACTGGCGCGCCGCCCCCTCGCTGGTGCGCTGGACGTTGGCCGAGAGGTGATCGGCTGCCTCCGTCAGGGTATGAACACTCTGCTTCACATCGCCGATCAGGGTGCGGAATCCGCCCAGCATCACGTCCAGATTACCCGCCAGCTGGGCCATTTCATCAGCCCCCTGCAACTCGATTTTCAGCCGCAAGTCATTATCCTGACGAATGCGATTGACCGTCTCGTTCACCCGGGTGATGGGGCGGTCGATGCTGCGGCCGAGCAGCACGCTCATGATGCCGATCAGCACGATAATCACCCCGCCACAGACCAGCATCAGGCTGTTGAGGCGAGCGGTCTGCCGCTCCAGTTCATCGACAATGTGCTGGTCAACGGTCGCAAACCCCTGCTCGGTTTGATGCACCAGATCCCGCATCTGGTTGCGCAGCCCCTCACCCTCTTTCAGACCCAGCACCTGCATCCCCTGCACCAGGGCGACAAAGTCCTGCCGGTATTGCTTGCTGGCCTGCTCCAGCTTGCCGCGATCCGCCTCCGGCAGAGCGGCAAGACTATCCTGAAAGCTCTTGTGCAAGGTCTCGAAGCGATCCAGATACTGGATGTCGGAGCGCAGCATGAAGTCCTTCTCCGCCCGCCGCAGTTGCAGCATGGTGATGAGCAGCCCCTGCTGATCCAGCTGCTTGAGACCATCTTCCACCTCATGCACTGCGGCCCGCAATTTGCCATAGAGACCATCTTCCGGCCCCAGCCCTATCTTCTGCTGCTGAGCGACCAGGGCGCTGAAGGCGCTGCCATAGGCCCCCATCTGCTGATCCAGCCGGGTCAGCTCACCATGCACCACGCTGATATTGTCATCGGCACTCAGAGTGCGGTTGAGCGTATGGAAACTCGCCAGCACTTTATTGAACTGATCGACGAAGGTCATCTCCTTGCGGATCACAAAATCCTTCTCGGCACGCCGCAGATTGAGCATGGCGATCTCCAACTGATCCACATTGCGCTGGGCATCGGCCAGATGGCGACTGACCTGACTGGAGTAGAGAAACAGGCCGCTCAGTACCAGCATGGCAATCGCCACCAGCACCGTATTCAGGATCAATTTATGACGTATCAGCACGATGGACCTCTCGCAAACCAGGCAATGGACTGCATTGAGCTTATGCAGAAAAGCGGCGACGGGTGATCTGTGCAAGGAATATTCATTGAAATGCCACACCCACTCCTTATACTGGTTGCACCTGTTTCCAGCCGTGGATTTGACACTATGGAATACAACACTTCAGAATTGTGCGACATCTATCAGGACATGGTGGATGTACTCGAACCCATGCTCTGCTCCTTCGGCGGCCGCGCCTCTTTCGGCGGCGTCATCACCACAGTCAAATGCTTCGAATCGAATGGCCTGATCCGTGAACTCGTCAAAGAGAATGGACTGGGGCGCGTCTTGCTGATCGATGGCGGTGGCTCCATGCGCCGTGCCCTGATCGACAGCGACATCGCCACGACAGCGGCCGAGAACGATTGGGAAGGGATTGTCTGCTACGGTTGCGTCCGCGAGGTCGATATTCTGGAAGATCTGGATATCGGCATTCAGGCGCTGGCAGCCATTCCGGTCGGTGCCGACAGCAAGGATGTAGGGGAGACTGATCTGCCGGTCAACTTCGGTGGCGTGACTTTCCTGCCTGACGACCACCTCTACGCCGATACCACAGGGGTGATCCTCTCACCCGAGGCACTCGACATCGAGTAAGCCACAGACAGCGTGACGACGGGAGCCTTGGCTCCCGTTTTTTATGGCTGCAATTTGCTGAAAAAAGACAAAAAAGAGGGCCAGATAAACTGGCCCTTAACTGGAAGCAATGTGAGCAATGTCGTGCCTTCACAAGAAGTCCATCACGTTGGAACGAATGAAGTCTTTCCCGGAAAACAAGTTAACAATAATCATTCTCATTTAACTAGGCAAGCCCTATTTGCAGAAAGTGCAAAAAAATTGACCACCGCGAAGGGTGGTCAATCTCGTCAGGCTTGTCGGGTGGCCGTCTGCAGGCTGGATAATCCGGCCTCGCCCACCAGCTTGCGGCTGAGGTAACGCAGCAAGACGCCGTAGAGCGGCACGAACAAACCAAGGCTTATCAGTAACTTGAATACGTAATCGACGGTTGCGATCTCGACCCAGTGCTCTGCCATGAAAGGATCTGTGGTGCGCCAGAAGGCCACACTGAAGAAGGCGATGGTATCGACCAGATTACCGAACAGGGTGGACGCCGCCGGGGCAACCCACCAGGCTTTCATCAGGCGCAGTCGATTGAACACCACCACATCCATGAACTGACCCACCAGATAGGCCATAAAGCTGGCCAGCGCGATGCGTGCCACAAACAGATTGAATTCGGCCAGATTGCCAACACCCTGGAAGCTCCCTTCGAAGAAGAGCACGGAGAGCGCATAGGAGACCGCCAGCGCAGGCAGCATCACGGTCTGAATGATCTTGCGCGCCAGACCGGCCCCGAAGATCCGCACCGTCAAGTCAGTCGCCAGGAAGATAAACGGGAAGCTGAACGCACCCCAGGTGGTATGGAAGCCAAACACGGTGATCGGCAGCTGCACCAGATAGTTGCTGCTGGCAATGATCAGGATGTGGAACAACGACAGGCGAACAAGCGCCGTTTGGTACTGCGCAGGGGTCAGATTCATCTTGTGACCTTTTTGGTTAATGGGGTTAGGGAACCCATACCGCCACCATTGGCGATAATCGAGGGGCGAGATTATACGCCCCCAAATCGATAGTTCAATCTTTATGCGATGATACGCGCCCGGATTGACCAGCCGCAGAGCAGGCCTTGCGGGCGATGGTTACTCTTTGTGTTGCCTGGCGAGCCAGAGCAACACCTCCCGATCCGCAGGGTGCACCGCCTCCAGCCAGCAACCGCTGTAGTGTTCATACTCCAGCCGGAACTGGCTCCCTTCAAACGCCAGCAGCCAGCTGTGGCGGTCGGCCCCCACATCCTGCTCGAGCGGCAGCAACTCCCACTCTTGCAGCAAGGCCTGCGCCAACACCGGAAACGTGTCCCAGTCGAGCGCCGGGCAATCCAGCGTCACCACGCCAGCTTCGTTATCTACCTGTTTGATCTGCCAACTCATTCCCTGTCTCTCAGCTGCTGCAGGATAGCTCACCACCGCAATACCATGCCGGCGCCGGGGTGGCGAGATCCTCATATTCGGGTTGTTCATCACAGGGGCGCTGCAGGGCGGCGAACAGCCGTTCGAACGGCTGCATATCCCCTGCGTCGGCTGCGTCGATCACCTGCTGGGCCAGCGCATTGCGCAGCACATACTTGGGATTGATGGCATCCATCTGCGCCTTGCGCACGGCATCCACGCTTCCTTCGCGCACCAACCGCGCCCGATAGCGCTCCAGCCACGCCTGCCAACCCCGCGGATCAGGCAACAGGGCCAGCAGAGACGCGGGCCACGCTCCCTCTTGCGTCACTTCACCGAGACGACGCAGGAACAGGTGGTAATCGACCTTGTTAGCCGCCAGCAGCCGGAACAGCTCGCGGAACAGCGCAGGGTCATCCTCCTCCCACACCGCCAGCCCGAGTTTGGCCCGCATCAGTTCGGAGTAGTGCAACATCAGCTGCTGTTCGTACTGGGCCAGCGCCGCAGCCAGCGCATCACCGGCGACATGCCCCGCCAGCGCCTGCGCCAGCTTTTGCAGATTCCAGTAACCGACCGCGGGCTGCTGATCCAGCGCGTAACGACCCGCCGGATCCGAGTGATTGCAGACAAAATCGGGCACGTAGGCATCGATAAAGCCATAGGGGCCGTAATCCAGCGTCAGGCCGAGCAGCGACATGTTGTCGGTGTTCATCACCCCGTGACAGAAGCCCGCCGCCTGCCATTTGGCAATCAGCCGCGCGGTGCGACGCACTACCTCGGCAAACAGTTCGGCGCCATTCTCCTGCTCGGGGAAGTGGTGGCGCAGTAGATAATCGATGAGCGGCGGGATCTTCTCCCCCTGCCCGCTCCAGGCGAAATACTCGATATGACCAAAGCGCAGATGGCTGGGAGCGGTTCGCAGCACGGTCGCCCCCGTCTCCACCTGTTCCCGGTAAACGGGCTCCTGACTCCCCACCAGCACCAGCGCCCGGGTGGTCGGGATGCCGAGGGCATGGAGTGCTTCTGAGGCGAGATACTCGCGAATGCTGGAGCGGAGCACGGCGCGGCCGTCGCCAAAACGGGAGAACGGCGTTTTACCCGCCCCCTTCAGATGGAGATCCCAGCGGCTGCCATCCGGAGCATGCAGCTCACCCAACAGCAGCGCCCGGCCATCCCCGAGCCGAGGGCTGTAACCCCCGAACTGATGGCCCGCATAGACCTGCGCCACCGGCTGCATACCGGGCAGCACTTTTCCCTCGCCACAGCAGGCAATCCAGTCCGCCTCGCTGACGCCTCCCAGCCCCAACTCTGCCAGCAAAGCCCGGTTGAGATGAAGCAACCGGGGTTGCTGCAGCGGCTGAGGGGCCACAGACTCACAGGCCCAGGGCAACTCGGTCGCAAAAGTGTTGATCAGCTTCATGGTTGTGCCATTCGTCCCTGCGTATGCTCGTGTCACTCTTTATACTGCCGTCAGCCACGCTTGTGCTCACTGGCAACCATCATTTTTCAATTCAAGGAGAAGAAGATGCAAAAATGGGTATATGCCCTGCCTTTGCTGGCACTGGCGTGGGGTCATCAGGCCAAGGCTGCCGATATCGAAGCTGGCAAAGCCAAAGCGGCGGTCTGTGCCGCCTGTCACGGCGTGGAAGGCAAGGCGATGATCCCCAACTATCCCCATCTGGCGGGTCAGAATCCCGCCTATCTGGTGAAGCAGTTGAAAGCGTTCAAGGATGGCACCCGCAAAGAGCCCTTGATGGACCCCTTCATGGCGCCGCTGACCGAGGCGGATATCGACAATCTGGCAGCCTTCTACGCCAGCCTGAAATAACCTCGCGTCTGACCCTAGGTTCTTCCGAGCCGCGCTTACAGTGGTCGATTACGCTTCGCTAATCGACCCTACCGGCGGCAGTAGTCGATGATAAGGTCCATAAAGGCTTCGCCGAAGCGTTCCAGCTTGCGGTGACCGACGCCGTTGATGGCCAGCATCTCGTCTTCGGTCATCGGCATCAGCTGAGCCATCTCAACCAGGGTCGCATCGTTGAACACTACGTAGGGCGGCACCTCTTCGTCCTCGGCAATCTGCTTGCGCAGGCCGCGCAACTCCTTGAACAGCCGCTTGTCGTAGTTGGCGTTGTCGAGCAGGCCGTTGCGCTTCTCTTTGCGGCTGGAGATAGGCTGCAGGCGGGGCACCGCCAACTCCAGCTTCACCTCGCCACGCAGCACAGGGCGGGCCGCTTCGGTCAGCTGCAGCACCAGATTGCGGGTGATGTTCTGGGTCAGCAGCCCCTTGTGGATCAGCTGGCGGATCACGCTCATCCAGTATTCGTGGCTCTGATCCTTGCCGATGCCATAGGTCGAGAGCTTGTCGTGGCCGTGATCCTTGATGCGCTGGTTGAGGGAACCGCGCAGCACCTCCACCACATAACCCACCCCGAAATTCTGCCCCACCCGCCAGACGCAGGAGAGCGCCTTCTGGGCATCTTCGGTACCGTCATAGCTCTTGGGCGGATCGAGGCAGATATCGCAGTTGCCGCACGGCTTGTCGTTGTACTCGCCGAAGTAGTTGAGCAGCACCTGACGGCGGCAGGTTTGCGCCTCGGCAAAGGCTGCCATTACGTTGAGCTTGTACTGCTCCACCTGCAGCTGTTGGGGATTCTCGATGTTGTCGAGCAGGCGGCGCACCCGACCGATATCGGCAGGATCGTAGAGCAGCAACGCCTCGGCCGGGGTGCCATCGCGACCGGCGCGACCGGTTTCCTGATAGTAGGATTCGATGTTCTTCGGGATGTCGTAGTGCACCACGAAGCGCACATTGGGCTTGTCGATGCCCATGCCGAACGCCACCGTCGCCACCACTATCTCGATGTCATCCTTGAGGAAGGCATCCTGCGTCTGCTGGCGCTGCTCGAGCGGCAGCCCCGCATGATAGGGCGCCGCCTTGCAACCGTGGCGGGATAGCCGCTCGGCCACCTCCTCCACCCGGTTGCGGCTGGAGCAGTAGACGATGCCGCAGTTGCCCTTCTGGCTCTGCACGTAGCGCAGCAGCTGCTCCGCCGCCTTGAATTTCTCCACCAGGCTGTAGCGGATATTGGGTCTGTCAAAGCTGGCGGTGTGAATAAAGGGGTCGTTCAGCTCGAGCCGGTGCAGCATATCGCTGCGGGTCGCCTCGTCGGCGGTCGCGGTGAGCGCCACCACCGGCACCTGCGGGAACCACTGTTTTAGCCGGCCCAGCGCCGCGTATTCCGGCCGGAAATCGTGGCCCCACTGGGAGACACAGTGCGCCTCGTCGATGGCGAACAGCCCGAGCGGCAGCTCGGCCAGCCGGTCCATAAATTCGTGCTGCAGCAAGCGCTCGGGGGAGACGTAGACGATCTTTATTTCGCCGCGGCGCATGGCGGCGAAGTTCTGGATCATCTCCTCCCGGCTCAGGGCCGAGTTGATGTAGACCGCCGCCACACCGTTGGCGCGCAGGCTGTCGACCTGATCCTTCATCAGCGAAATAAGGGGGGAGACCACCACCCCGAGCCCGGGCCGCAGCAGCGCCGGGATCTGGTAGCAGAGCGACTTGCCGCCGCCGGTGGGTTTGAGCACCAGTGCATCGCGCCCCGCGACGATCTGCTCGATGATCTCGAGCTGCCCCGGCCGAAACTGCTGATAGCCGAAGACCGCCTGCAGCAAGGCAAGCGGACTCTCTGGCTGAGGATCTGGCAGGGTTTCGGCAATCGCGGTCATGGGCTCTCCTTTGGGGTCGCCATTCTAAAGCAGCCGCCGCCCACAATAAACCTGCCATTGCGACTGTTAAGGAACTGTTGCAGACTGGCTGGAGTTTTTACTCGGCTTTGATGACAAGGATTGGGATCAGAGAATGAAACAGATGCTCAAGAAGATGGCGCTCAGTGGCATTGCCAACCTGTTTGCCGAGAAGATGCCGTTCAACAAGCTGCTCGGCATGCAGGTGACCCACTACGACTTCGACAAGGTGGAGCTGCGCATCAAGATGGATGAGAAGCTGATCGGCAACCCCTTTCACAACATCTTGCACGGCGGCGTCACCGCCACGCTGCTCGATGTAGCGGGCGGCATGATCGTCGCCGCCTCCTGCATCGACGAGCTGGAGGAGTTCTCCCCCAGCTATCTCAAGGAGCGCTTCGCCCGCCTCGGCACCATCGATCTACGGGTGGATTACCTGCGCCCGGGGCGCGGCAACGAGTTTATCGCCACCGCCCACATCATCCGGGCGGGCAGCAAGGTGGCCGTCGCCCGGATGGAGCTGCACAACGAAGAGGGCACCCACATCGCCTTCGGCACCGGCACCTATCTGGTGGGTTGAACCAAATTAGTGCATAAAAACCACGCTGCTAATCCACTTTTAATCATTAGATTCCTTACCCCCTCTGGCCGAACAAGGTCCATACTGATAGTCGGGATTGTGTGCAGAGGGAGGATTGCAGGCGATGAGTGCGAAACTGGCCATCAAACCATCCAGAGCCTTGTTGACACAGCTCGAGTCCATGCTCGACGAGGTGCAGACACCCGAGTGTCGCCACTGGTTGGAACAGGAGCTTGAGGGGTATTCTCTCTCCTCACCCCTGCCTTGGTATCGCATCGTTCCCTGTCGGCAACGCGGTCACTTTCTGGATCTGAAAACGGGAAAATATTTGACCTGTCACATCAACAGTCAAACGCTATGCCAACGCGATCTGGCCCAAATTCAGTTCATTTATGCCCGTGAACCCGCCGCCCACTATTTACTGCAACGCAATTCCGGTATTGAACCTTGGCCAGAACAGCTGCTGGAAGATTATCAGGAGCAGTTGATCCCCGGTCATTTATGCCTGCAAGCCTGGCATGAGCCCGTGATTTCATTACGTGCACAACTGATGGAGGGAATAGAACATTTCATTAGTGAGTACCCCAAGCACGCGGCCTTGCTGCCTCAACACAGTTTCAAGGCTTTGCGGCATCAGCACTGGCATATCTGAGTAAGCGCCTGGCGCGCAAGGAGGGCACCATAGACAAGACCCATAGCGAGATTGCCACAATCTAGAGTGCCGGAGTCAGGATCAGACTCCACCGATGGGCCACCGAGCGGTGGCCCTTTTAATTTCCGCAGCCGCCACACTATCGACAGCCCCATGCCCAATAAGCACCCTCTGCTTATATCCAATCTTTACCCGCCCTCCCATATCCCACCGACTTATCGCATCTCTATCCCCTTCCGGCCGGGAAAAGTGGGTTGCCATCACAAGCCTAAAACGAATAGCGGATAGCGGATAGCGGATAGCGGATAGCGGATAGCGGATAGCGGATAGGCAAATGTGGCGCCGCGCGCCGTGAATCCGCAACACAAACAGGCAATCATAGCTCGTAGAGCCTTGGCCTATCGGCAGGTCGGCAGGTCGGCAGGTCGGCAGGTCGGCAGGTCGGCAGGTCGGCAGGTCGGCAGGTCGGCAGGTCGGCAGAGAAAAGAGTAACCCGCGGCGGAAAGCCAATGCAAAAAGGCCGCTCTATTGAGCGGCCTTTTCAAATTTGGTCGGTGTGAGAGGATTCGAACCTCCGACCCCTTCGTCCCGAACGAAGTGCGCTACCAAGCTGCGCTACACACCGATGTCTGCGGGACGGGAATTTACCGAAAGCCCCGACCCGACACAAGCCTTTTCTGCATTTGGCAGGAAAAAAAGTGCCATTCGCTCAACTATTCAGCACTCCTTTCACCCGTTTACCTGGATGCAGCCAGTTGGTGACATTCCGGCAACCCAGAGTCAGACCAATCGCAGGGGGGCTGGCCCCAGCAGACGGCGCTGCCAGTCAGCCACAGTGCCATGCTCCAGCCAGTCGGCTGCATGCTGGCGCCAGTTTGGCGAGAGGGCCGGATTTTCCAGCAACAGCAGCAGATCCGCCTCGTTGCGCACCTGATTGAACAGGATATCCGCCGTGCGCTTCACCGTCAGATCGGGATAGGGCCTGTCTATCAGCTCCATGGCCGCGTCTGGCGCGATCATGCCCTCCTCCAGCACCCGCAGTAGCCAGCCACAGCGGCCACCCAGCTGCATCACCTGCGACATCTGGCCATAGCCAAAGCGCTGGTTGAGCTTGAAACAGGGGGATCTCGGCTGGCTGATCTGGATCAGCGCCTCACCGAGTCGATAGACATCGCCGATGCAGGCTTGCGCCTCGGTCAGCCCGATACCGGAGAGATTCTCGCCAAAAGCGGCAGGTTGCCAGGGTGTGCGTGGCACAGGCATGCCCAGCGCGGTTTGCCAGGTCTGCCACCAGAGGTAGTGGTCGGCCGGATAGTAGTGGAGCGCCCGATCCGGGCCACCGTGGTGGCGCTGGTCACACTGTTCATCCCCTTCCAGACCGGCAAAGGTACAGCGAACTAGTGCAGAGATCGGTTGCTTGTGAATGGCGCTGGTGAGGCCGGGCACCAGCTCGGTGCCACGACCACTAAAAAGGGAGATCCGCATACTCATCCTCCAGATTGACGAGAGTAGGCGGATCTTAGCATGCCGTCAGACGACGGCCTGCATCTGGGTGGTCATAGCGATCTCGGCACGACGGCGCTTCTCCGCCCTGGCCATCAGATACCAGCTACCGAAAGTAAACAGCGATACCGACAGCAGGATCAGGCTGGCCACCGCGTTGATCTCGGGTTTCACGCCGAGTCGCACCGCCGAGAAGACCTCCATCGGCAGGGTGGTGGAGCCCGGGCCGGAGACGAAACTCGCCAGCACCAGATCATCCAGCGACAGGGCGAACGACATCATGCCGCCTGCCGCCAGCGAGGGGGCGATCATCGGGATGGTGATCAGGAAGAACACCTTCCACGGCTTGGCACCGAGATCCATGGCAGCCTCCTCAATGGAGAGATCCAGCTCCCGCAACCGCGCTGACACCACGATCGCCACGTAGGCGGTACAGAAGGTGGTGTGCGCGATCCAGATGGTCAGCATGCCCCGCTCGGCGGGCCAGCCCACCAGTTGGGCCATCGCCACGAACAGCAGCAGCAGCGACAGACCGGTGATCACCTCGGGCATCACCAGCGGCGCCGTCACCATGCCGCCGAACAGGGTACGACCACGGAAGTGGGGAATTCGGGTCAGCACGAAGGCCGCCACCGTCCCCAGCGCCACCGCGGCGATGGCGGTGTAGAAGGCGATCTCCAGCGAGCGGAACACAGACCCGATCAGCTGCTTGTTATCGAGCAGGCCGAAGTACCACTTGAGCGACCAACCACCCCACACCGTCACCAGCTTGGAGGCGTTGAAGGAGTAGATCACCATGATGACCATGGGCAGGTAGATAAACAGCAACCCCAGCCAGAGCATCAGTTTGGCAAAACCGAAACGCTTCATCATGCCTTGTCCTCCAGCGCTCTGAACTGGTTACGGTTGCAGCAGCTGGATACGGGATTGAACAACGCTGTTTTCATCATGCTTTGCCCTCCAGCTCTTTGGCCTGGTTACGGTTGAAGAGGATGATCGGAATGATCAGCACCGCCAGCATCACCACCGCCAGCGCAGAGGCAACCGGCCAGTCGCGGTTGTTGAAGAACTCCTGCCACAGCACCTTACCGATCATCAGGGTCTCCGGGCCGCCCAGCATTTCGGGGATAACGAACTCCCCCACTACCGGAATGAACACCAGCATGCAGCCAGCGATAATGCCGTTCTTGGAGAGCGGCACCGTGATCCGCCAGAAGCGGGTCAGGTTGCGGGCACCGAGATCGGAGGCCGCCTCCAGCAGGCTCTGGTCATGCTTGACCAGATTGGCGTAGAGCGGCAGCACCATAAACGGCAGGTAGGAGTAAACGATACCGATATAGACCGCCAGGTTGGTGTTGAGGATCTGCAGCGGCTCGTCGATCACCCCGATCCCCAGCAAGACGCTGTTGAGCAGGCCGTTGTTGCTGAGGATCCCCATCCACGCATAGACCCGGATCAGGATGGCGGTCCAGGTCGGCATCATGATCAGCAGCAGCAGCACGGTCTGGGTCTCCTTGTTGGCCCGCGCGATGGAGTAAGCCATCGGATAGCCAATCAGCAGGCAGAGCAGGGTGCTGATGAACGCCATCTTGAGGGAGCCCAGATAGGCGGCGATATAGAGCTCATCCTCCTGCAGCAGCAGGTAGTTGCCCATGTTGAGCAGGATGGTGAGCTGATTGTCGGCCCAGCTCACTACATCGGTGTAGGGCGGGATCGCCACATCCGCTTCCGCGAAGCTGATCTTCACCACGATGACGAAGGGCAGCAGGAAGAAGAGGAACAGCCAGAAGAAGGGGATGCCGATCACCAGCCGGCGCCCCCCGACCCGCTTCAGTCGTTGCAAGAACTTCATGATTGCAGCACCACGCCGCTGTCATCTTCCCAGTAGAGGAACACCTGGTCATCCCAGGTTGGCCGCTTGCCGTGGCGTTCGGCATTGGCGATGAAAGCCTGAACGATTTTGCCCGAGGGCAGCTGGATGTGATAAACCGAGTGACCGCCCAGATAGGCGATGTCATAGACCTCGCCCTTGGTCCAGTTGAAGTCCGGGTGCTCGATCTCCTCCGGCTTTTGCAGACTCATCAGCAGTTTTTCCGGCCGCAGGGCGTAGGTCACCTTCTTGTTCTCGGCGCGGGAGCTGATGCCGTGGCCCACATAGATGGGCTGCTCCAGATCGGCGCAGGCGATGGTGGCGTGGTCCTGCTCATCCTCCACCAGCAGGCCGTCGAACAGGTTGACGTTGCCGATGAACTCGCACACCAGCCGACTGGCCGGAGTCTCGTAGATATCCATCGGGCTGCCGATCTGCTCGATGCAGCCGAGGTGCATGATGGCGATCCGCTCCGCCATGGTCATGGCCTCTTCCTGATCGTGGGTCACCATGACGCAAGTCACGCCGACCCGCTCGATGATCTCCACCAGCTCCAGCTGCATCTTGGATCGCAGCTTCTTGTCGAGCGCCCCCATGGGTTCATCGAGCAGCAACAACTTGGGACGCTTGGCCAGCGAGCGGGCTAACGCCACCCGCTGGCGTTGACCACCGGAGAGCTGGTGCGGCTTGCGACGGGCATACTGGGTCATCTGCACCAGCTTGAGCATCTCCTCCACCCGGGCATCGACCTCCGCCTTGGGCAGGCCATCCTGCTTGAGGCCGAAGGCAATGTTCTGCGCCACCGTCATATGGGGGAACAGGGCGTAGGACTGGAACATCATGTTGATGGGGCGCTCGTAAGGCGGCATGTCGGTGATATCGACCCCATCGAGGAACAGCCGCCCCTCGGTCGGACGCTCGAAACCGGCCAGCATCCGCAGCAGGGTCGATTTGCCGGAACCGGAACCGCCGAGCAGGGCGAAAATCTCGCCCTTGTGGATATTGAGAGATACGTTATCGACCGCCAGCGTTTCGTCGAACTGCTTGCTTACCCGATCAATCTTCACCAGCACTTCTTTGCGCTGCTGACTGCCCTCGAGGGCTTTCTTGTAGGCACTGGAGGCTATCGCCATTACCAAACTCCCCAACGTGATACCGACCTCGCGGCCGATTCATAAAAGCGATTTGGCGCCCCCGAAGGGCACCAAGGTTAGGTTCCGGACTTGATCTTGTTCCAACTCCGGGTCATCAGCCGCATCACTGCGCGAGGGTGTGTCTGCGACACATAAAGCCTCGCCAGCACCGGCTGTGGTGGATAAACAGACTCGTCGTCACGCACTTTTTCATCCATAAACGCTGCCGCTTTGGCATTGGGATTGGCATAGCCCACATAGTTGCTGACCTTGGCAATCACTTCGGGCTGCAGGACGTAGTTGATGAGGGCGTGCGCCTCTTTGACATTGGTGGCATCAGCCGGAATCGCCATCATGTCGAACCAGAGATTGCCCCCCTCTTTCGGAATGCTGTAGGCAATCTTCACCCCCTTGCCAGCTTCATCGGCGCGGGCAGCGGCCTGCAGGATGTCGCCGGAAAAACCGGCTGCCACGCAGATATCGCCATTGGCGAGATCGCCGATGTATTTGGAGGAGTGAAAGTAGGTCACATAGGGCCGCACCTTGAGCAGCAGCGCCTCGGCCTGTTTGATATCAGCCTGTTCGTGGCTGTTTGGATCGAGTCCGAGGTAGTTGAGGGCAGCAGGGATCATCTCGTCGGCGGAGTCGAGGAAAGCGACGCCGCAGCGAGAGAGTTTCGCCATGTTTTCCGGTTCGAAGATGGCCGCCCAGGAGTCAATCTTGTCGACCCCCAGCACCGCCTTGATTTTGTCGACGTTGTAGCCGATGCCGTTGGTTCCCCACAGATAGGGCACCGCGTATTGATGACCCGGATCGACCTTGTCGAGCTGCTTGAGCAGCACGGGATCCAGATTGGCCATATTGGGCAGCAGGGATTTGTCCAGCTTCTGGAACGCTCCCGCCTCTATCTGTTTGGCCAGGAAATTATTGGAAGGCACCACCAAATCGTAACCGGTCCGCCCCGTCAGCAACTTGCCTTCCAGGGTTTCGTTGGAGTCAAACACGTCATAGACGGTCTTGATCCCGGTCGCCTGCTGGAAATCGCTGAGGGTGGTCTCGCCGATATAGTCTGACCAGTTGTAGAAGTGCAGCTCTGGCGCAGCCTGAGCCACATTCGCCAATCCCATGGTCAGCGCTATGGTTAGCAATTTGGTTGTCTTCACGGTGTCAGTTCTCCTGTTGCAGTGGTTGACCGTCTGCGCATCCATTCGCGCGGCCCATCCGGATGGATGGCATCACTACCCTCCCGGCCGAACTGCGGACCGGGAGGGGTATTCGTTACTTACTTGCCGGACTTGATCTTGGTCCAGCTGCGAGTCATCACTCGCTGCACCTTGGCCGGCAGATCCGGGAAGGTGTAGATCTTCTGCAGGGTTGCCGCATCGGGGTAGATACCCGGATCGGTGCGGATCGCCTCATCCACCAGCGGGGTTGCCGCCTTGTTGCCGTTAGGGAACTGCACCACGTTGGTGATACTGGCGATCACCTCGGGCTTCATCAGATAGTTGATGAAGGTGTGGGCGGCCTCGACGTTCTTGGCATCAGCCGGAATGGCGATCATGTCAAAGAAGCTGCCCGCCCCCTCTTTCGGAATGGTGTAGGTCAGCGCCACGCCATTGTTGGCCTCGGCTGCCCGCGCCTTGGACTGCTGCAAGTCACCGGAGTAACCGACCGCGACGCAAAGGTTGCCGTTGGCCAGATCCGAGATGTACTTGGAGGAGTGGAAATAGGCGGTATAGGGGCGGATCGAGAGGAACAGCTCCTCTGCCTTCTTCAGCTCGGCCGGTTTCTGGCTATCCGGTTTGAAGCCCAGGTATTGCAAGGCGGCCGGCAGCATTTCGGTCGGTGAATCGAGGAAGGAGACGCCACACTCTTTCAACTTGGCCATGTTCTCCGGCTTGAACACCAGATCCCAGGAGTTGACCGGGGCATCGGCCCCCAGCACGGCTTTCACCTTCTCGGCGTTGTAGGCATAGCCGATGGTGCCCCACAGATAGGGGATGGAGTACTGGTTACCCGGATCGCTCGGCTCGAGCGCCTTGAGCAGGCCGGGATCCATATTTTGCCAGTTGGAGAGCTTGGACTTGTCCAGCTTCTGGAACACGCCCGCCTTGATCTGTTTGGCCAGGAAGGGGTTGGATGGCACCACGATATCGTAGCCCGAGCTACCCGCCAGCAATTTGGCTTCCAGCACCTCGTTGCTGTCGAATACGTCATACACCACCTTGATGCCCGTCTCTTTCTGGAAGTTATCCAGGGTATCCGGCGCGATATAGTCGCTCCAGTTGTAAACGTGCAGCACCTTCTCTTCAGCCATTGCTCCGGCACTTGCCATGACCAGAGCCACAGAGGCAGCGATCACTCCTGTTTTGAAAGACATCATCCTTGTCTCCTAAGCAAATTGTATGCGCATGCCAACCTGCCCGACCCACCTCAACCTTTCAGCTTTTCGGCTGTCAGATCCAGACTGCGCCTGGCCAGATCGACCAATTCATCAACCTGTTCCTCGGTGATCACCAAGGGGGGCGATATGATCATGGTATCGCCTACCGCCCTCATCACCAAGCCATTGTTAAAGCAGAACTCCCGACAGGTCATCCCCGCATTTGCCTGCGCCGGGAAACGCCGGTTGGTCTGTTTGTCCTGCACAATTTCCAGCGCGGCCACCAGCCCGCGGCCACGGGTTTCCCCTACCAGCGGATGATCGGCCAGCTCGGCCCAGCGGCGCTGCAAATAGGGGCCGATGGTATCATGCACCCGCTTAACTATGCTTTCTTTCTGCATAAGCTGGATATTGGCAACCGCCACCGCGCAGGAGACCGGATGGCCCGAGTAGGTGAAGCCGTGGTTGAACTCGCCCCCCTCCTCCACCAGCCCCTTGGCGACCCGGTCGCTCACCATCACAGCGCCGAGCGGCAGATAACCGGAGGTGATCCCCTTGGCCAGACACATCAGATCCGGCTTGATGCCAAACCCTTCGCTGGCAAACCAGTGGCCGGTGCGGCCAAACCCGCAGATCACCTCGTCGGCGATCAGCAGGATGCCGTAGTGATCGCAGATGCGCTGGATCTCCGGCCAGTAGCTGTCAGGCGGAATGATGACGCCACCCGCCCCCTGGATCGGCTCGCCGATAAAGGCGGCCACCTTGTCCACCCCCAGCTCCAGAATCTTCTGCTCCAGCTGACGGGCCCGCTCCAGCCCGAACTCGTGGGCGCTCATCCCCTGTCCCTCACCGAAGTGGTAGGGCTGGTCGATGTGCACTATGCCGGGGATGGGCAGGCCCCCCTGGGCATGCATCCCCTTCATGCCGCCCAGACTCGCCCCCGCCACGGTAGAGCCGTGATAGGCGTTGTGACGGCTGATGATTACCTGTTTATCAGGCTGCCCCTGGCTGGCCCAGTAGTGGCGCACCATCCGCAGCACGGTGTCGTTGCACTCGGAGCCGGAGCCGGTAAAGAAGACGTGGTTGAGGTGCGACGGCGTGACTTCGGCCAGCAGGGTCGCCAGCTCGATCACCGGCGGGTGAGCGGTCTGGAAGAACAGGTTGTAGTAGGGCAACTGCTGCATCTGGCGGGTAGCGGCATCCACCAGCTCCTGGCGGCCATAGCCCATATTGACGCACCACAGGCCCGCCATGCCGTCGAGAATACGGTGGCCATCGGAATCCTCCAGATAGACGCCGCTGGCTTTGGTAATGATGCGCGAGCCCTTCTTGTTCAGGGCCTGAAAGTCGGTAAAGGGGTGCAGGTGGTGGCTGGCATCCAGCTGTTGCCACTCACGGGTTGTCTGCTGCATTTGTTGCTCCTCGGTTCCTTCGATTTGGCAAGATTCAGTCGTCAAACAGTCAGGTGGGTAGTCAGGCGGGCTTGCATGCTCGCAGCCACAACCACTCACAGGTGACTACCGCCACCTGACTCGTTTCCGGTGTCTTCGATACAGGGACCGGAGAGGCCGACTCTGGCCTCCCCGTTACAGAGGGTCAGACGTTCAGCAGCAGGAACTCCCGCTCCCAGCGACTGATCACCCCGAAGTAGGTCTCGTACTCTTTGCGTTTGACCGCCACGAAGGCGCGGGTGAAGCGCTCGCCCAGCATCTCCTTGATAGGCTCGCACTGTTCGAGATGGCTGAGTGCCTCCTCCAGCGAGCGGGGCAAGCTGTAGGGCAGGTCATAGGCGCTCGACTTCATCTCCTGCATGGGCTCCAGCTTCTCCATCATGCCGAGATAGCCACAGGCCAGGGTGGCGGCCAGCGCCAGATAGGGGTTGGCATCGGCACCGGCGAAACGGTTCTCCACCCGGCGCGCACTCGGGTCGGAGAAGGGCACCCGCAGACCGCAGGTGCGGTTCTCTACACCCCACTGGACGTTGCGCGGCGCGCTCTCGCCAAAGGTGAGGCGGCGGTAGGAGTTGACGTTGGGGGCCAGCAGGGCCGTCACCGCCGGGGTGTATTTCTGCAGACCGGCGATGAAGTGCATGAACTGTTCGCTGTTGCCGCCGCTCGCGGTACCGAACAGGTTGTGGCCGTTCACATCTTCCAGACTCTGGTGGATATGCATGGCCGAACCCGGCTCGTCGCTCATCGGTTTGGCCATAAAGGTGGCGTAGATACCGTGCTTGTGGGCTGCCTCACGCATGGTGCGCTTGAACAGAAACACCTGATCCGCCAGATCGATGGCATCCCCGTGCAGGAAGTTGATCTCCATCTGGGCGGCACCCGATTCGTGGATCAGGGTGTCGACCTCCAGCTCCTGCGCCTCGCAGTAGTCATACATGTCTTCGAAGATGGGGTCGAATTCGTTGACCGCATCGATACTGAACGACTGGCGGGCAGTCTCCGGACGGCCGTTACGACCCACCGGCGGCACCAGCGGATAGTCGGGGTCTTCGTTGCGTTTGACCAGATAGAATTCCAGCTCGGGGGCGACCACCGGCTTCCAGCCCTGCTTCTCGTAAAATGACAGAACCCGACGCAGCACGGAGCGCGGCGCGATGTCGATCAGCTTGCCGTTGATGTCAAAACAGTCGTGGATAACCTGCGCGGTGGGCTCCAGCGCCCAGGGGACGAAACGGATGGTGTTGGGGTCGGGATAGAGCTGCATGTCCCGCTCCAGCGGGTCGATCATGCTGTCGTCATCCGGATATTCACCGGTCACCGTCTGGGTGAAAATCACCTCGGGCAGACGCATGCCCCCTTCGCGCAAAAACTTGTTGGCTGGGATGATCTTGCCCCGGGCGTTGCCGGTGAAATCCGGGAACAGACACTCCACTTCCGTGATGCGATTGCTCTCCATCCAGCCTTTGATACTGTCCATGTTAAACCCCGACTTTACGGTTGCCATTGGCAAGGGTGTCTAATATATGGAACACCCTTGTTATAAAATTGTAATCAACATCACCATAAAAGCCCGCCATCAAGGGCAATGTCAAGCGGGTGTGTTTAAAAAACTATAAATAACGGCGCATATAATGACCAGGTCGGCACCAAATACTAAACACTCAAATCCGGACTCAACCCGCCGATCCCGCCCTTGCAGAGCATTGCAAAGCCGATGCCAACAGAGGGGGACGCGGGTGCCGGAACACGACCGATCCCCCGTCGGAACGGGTCATTTTTTTGCAAAGGCGCACAATCCTTACCCTATTTGCTTTGCTTGGCTGCATTTTTTTGGTACAAGGCCCGCCCTGATTTGCACTCTCTTGCATGAAACAGGTGCAAATCGGGATACAAGGGCTTGGTCTGTAGGCAGACAGCCCCCATAAACAGGGATAATTGGGTTAGTAAACTGACTGGTAGTTAATCGTATGTGTGATTTCATGACTGAAGACCAACTGGCCTTTTACAAGGGGCAGATCGAGCGACAGATCGTCGAGCTCGAAGAGCGCCTGAACTCCCAGGCCAGCCAGGCCATCGCCACCGACACCAACGAGATGGCTGATGAAATTGACCGTGCCAGTATCGAGGAAGCCCGCCGTCTGGAGCTGAACCGCATCGAGCACGACAAGCTGCACCTTCGCAAGCTGCGGGGCGCATTGAAGCGCATCAGCGAAGGGGATTTTGGTTACTGCGAATCTTGCGGTGACGAGATCTCCATAAAGCGGCTGCATGCCCGTCCGGAATCCCGTTTCTGCGTCGAATGCCAGAGCACCAAGGAATTTAACGATACCCACGTGTTCCGTCGCGTCGCCTGATTCTTCGAAGAACCGTCACCATTCTGGTGCAACAGGCGGCCAGCAAGGCAGGGCCCAACGCTCAAACCTTGCACACCGCCTCGCAACAAGATGGTGACAAGTTCTGTTAGACTCCGGACACGTTCCGGAATCTACAGGAGAACAGAGAGTGAAATGGCTCATCAAGCTGTGTTTGTGCCTGCCGCTGCTGGCACAAGCACAGGTTCTGACGGTCAAGGTCCCCAGCCGTCCCGTCAACAATCTTGACCAGGAGTACCAGTACAAGCTGCTGGAACTGGCCCTGACCCGCTCCGGGCAACCCTTTCGCATCCAGCCTGTCGAACTCGACCTCAACCAGTTCACCCTCCAGCAGCAGCTGAGCAAGGGCAAGACCATCAACGTCTTCTGGATGGGCACCTCCAGCGCACTCGAATCCTCCCTGATTGCCGTCCCCATTCCGCTGTTTCGCGGGCTGGAAGGATTGCGGCTGTCCTTCATCCACGCGGATGCTCAGGAGAAGTTCAACCAGATCAATACCCTGGCTGATCTTAAACAGCTGAAGGCGGCGCAAGGGGTAGGGTGGGCCGACAACAAGATCCTGGAAAATGCAGGGATCCCGACCTTCTCCGGCCGATACAGCAGCCTGTTTCGCCTCATCAACGACGGCGACAAGATCGACTTCTTCCCCCGTGCCCTGGTGGAAATCTTCGCCGAGCGCAGCGAGCTGGTGGCGCAGTATCCCAACCTCGCCATCGAGCAGCATCTGCTGATCCGCTACCCCTTCGCCCAGTTCTTCTTCGTCAGCCCCGAATACCCCAAGCTGGCCAAGGCGATTCAGACCGGGCTGGAGCGGGCCTATGCCGACGGCAGCTTCATGAAATTCTTCCATGACAACCCCAAGATCCGCGAAGCGCTGGCAAGCGCCAACCTCGATCAACGGGTCACCATCGCCCTGCCCAATCCGGACATGACCCCGTTGCTAAAATCCATTCCGGCCCAATATTGGGATTATCCACCGCAGGGATAAGCATCCCGAGCGCCTGACCATGAGGGTCGGGCAGCGTGAGCACAGTGCGCCAGGGAGGTGCCATGAAGGGAATCCAGGAGTGGTTTGCGGAGTACGGCCAGAGCCATCGCCATCCGGTCAACGTCGCCATCCACAAGCTGGCGGTGCCGGGCATCTATCTCTGCTCGCTGGCGCTGCTCTGGTGTCTGCCACACGGCCCCTTGCCAGAGCCCCTCAACTGGGCGGCGGTGGCGGCCATTCCGGTACTGCTGTTCTATCTGCAGCTGTCATTTTCGCTGTTCGCAGGGATGGCCGGGCTGACCGCGCTGGGACTGTGGCTCTGCCACCAGTGGCAGGGGCCGCTGCTGTGGCCCGCAGTGGCGACGTTCGTGCTGCTCTGGATAGCCCAGTTTGTCGGCCACAGGATCGAGGGCAAGCGCCCCTCCTTCCTCGCCGACCTGCAATTTCTGCTGATAGGCCCCGCCTGGGTGCTTGCCAGCCTCTATCGTCGCTTGCGCCTTCCCTACTGAGGAGGGCCAACAGGAGAGACCATGACACATAACCACACTCGACATAACGCCCTTTTCCGCGCCCTGCCCCTGCTACTGGGGGCCCTGTTTGCTGGCCCGGCACTGGCCGACAAGGCCGACCCGGTCGGCGAGGTGAGCACCGCCTTCAAGCTGTTTGGCCCGAACCACAAGATCCTGGTCGAGGCGTTCGACGACCCGCGCATTGACGGCGTCGCCTGCTATCTGGCACGCCCCAAGACCGGTGGCGTCAAAGGCGGGCTGGGGCTGGCGGAAGATCCCTCCCACGCCTCCCTGTCCTGCCACCAGATCGGCCCCATCACCCTGCCCGAGAAATTGAAGGCGGGAGAAGAGGTGTTCGACGTCAGCACCTCGCTGGTGTTCAAGGAACAGAAAGTGGTGCGTTTTTACGACAAGAAACGCAATGCGCTGGTTTACCTGACCTACAGCACCAAACTGGTGGATGGTTCGTACAATAGTGCAGTCAGCGCCGTTCCCATCATGCCGTGGGGACAATAACCAGCCGGTTTGTCCGGTGATGGCCGGCCTATTTTGTTGTAATTTGACGACACACATACTACGGAGCACACACCATGAAAGTCGCCGTATTCAGTACCAAGAGCTATGACAAAGAGCATTTTAACCAGGCCAACAGCCAGTACGGTTTCGACCTGGAGTTTTTCGATGTGCGGCTGGAGGCCAAAACGGCCCGACTGGCTCACGGCTTCCCGGTGGTGTGTCTGTTCGTCAATGACGACGCCGATCGCGAGGTATTGACCGAACTGGCTGCCAACGGCACCCGGGTGATCGCGCTGCGCTGCGCCGGTTACAACAACGTGGATCTGGCCGCCGCCAAAGAGCTGGGGCTGAAAGTAGTGCGGGTGCCTGCCTACTCCCCCGAGGCGACCGCCGAGCACGCCGTCGGCATGATGATGTGCCTCAACCGCCGCATCCATAAGGCTTATCAGCGCACCCGCGATGCCAACTTCTCGCTGGAAGGGCTGGTCGGCTTCAACATGTATGGCAAGACAGTCGGTGTGATCGGCACCGGCAAGATCGGTCTGGCCGCCCTGCGCATCCTCAAGGGCTTCGGGGTACGCCTGCTGGTCAACGACCCGTATCAAAACCCGGCAGCCATCGAGCTGGGGGCCGAGTACGTGGATCTCGACACCCTGTTCCGCCAATCCGACATCATCAGCCTGCACTGCCCGCTGTTCAAAGAGAACTACCACCTGCTGAACAAGGAGGCGTTCGCCAAGATGAAGGACGGGGTGATGATCATCAACACCAGCCGTGGCGGCCTGCTCGACTCCAACGCCGCCATCGAGGCGCTCAAGACCTCTCGCATCGGCGCGCTGGGGCTGGATGTCTACGAAGAGGAAGAGGATCTCTTCTTCTCAGACAAGTCCAACGAGGTGATCACCGATGACGTGTTCCGCCGCCTGTCCGCCTGCCACAACGTGCTGTTTACCGGCCATCAGGCGTTCCTGACCCGCGAGGCGCTGCACGCCATCGCCGATACCACCCTTGGCAATATCCGCGCCATCGGGAACCAGGGCCGCTCCGACAACGAAGTGGAATAAGGGCTCGCCCTCTCTTCGTCACGCGCCGGGTTGTGAGACCCGGCGCCTTCGGGTAGGCTAGCCCCCCTTTTTTATTCAGGAGTCTGGCGCCCATGTTGATCGGATTTGCTCACTGTCCCTCCGACCGTGCGTCGGGTGGTGAGACCCGGCACCTTCGGGTAGGCCAGCCCTCCTTTTTTACTCTGGAGTCTGGCGCCCATGTTTATCGGATTTGATTACGGTACCTCCAACTGTGCCGTGGCCGTGATGGAACAAGGTAGCCCCAGGCTGCTCAATCTCGGCGCATCCCGCTATCTCCCCTCCACCCTGCACGCGCCCCACCGGGATGCCATCGCCGGCCTGTTGGCCGAAGGGCTGGCACCGGCCCAGCAGGCGGAGTACCTCAAGCTGCGTGGCCCCGTGGTCACCCGTGCCCAGATGGTTCGCCGCCAGATGCGCGAAGAGGGACTGATCGACGAACTGAGCTTCGGCGGTGCCGCGCTGGAGCGCTATCTGGAAGAGCCGGACGACGGCTACTACATCAAATCACCGAAATCCTTCCTCGGTGCCTATGGCCTCAAGGCCCCCCAGATCGCCCTGTTTGAAGACATCGTCTGCGCCATGATGCTCCACGTCCGTCAGCAGGCGGAACAGCAACTCGGCGCCCCGATCCGCCAGGCGGTGATCGGCCGTCCGGTCAACTTCCAGGGGCTGGCGGGGGAAGAGAGTAACCAGCAAGCAATTGCCATCCTGACCGAGGCGGCCCGTCTAGCCGGTTTCGAGCAGGTGGAGTTCCTCTACGAGCCGGTGGCCGCCGGGTTTGAATTCGAGGCGCGCCTCACCGAAGACGCCGTGGTGCTGGTGGTGGATATCGGTGGCGGTACCACCGACTGCTCCATGCTGCGGATGGGCCCCAGCTACCGCGATCAGCTGGATCGCAGCGGCGACCTGCTCGGCCATAGCGGCCAGCGGATCGGCGGCAACGACTTTGATATCCGCCTGACGGTGGAGGGGATGATGCCGCTGCTCGGCATGCACGAAACCCTCAAGACCGGCAAGCCACTGCCTCACCCGCTGTTCTGGGATGCGGCCGCCATCAACGACGTCAGTGCCCAGAGCCGCTTCTACAGCCTCGATACCGCCCGCCAGTTACAGGATCTGCAGCTCGACAGCCAGCCCGGCAGCAAGCTGGGGCGTCTGGCCAGCCTGCGGGCCCACAAGCTGAGCCACCAGCTGGTGTGGCGCGCCGAGCAGGGCAAGATCGCCCTCTCGGAGCAGGAGCTCAATCGCCAGTCGCTGGCCGAGCTGGAAAAAGGGCTGGAAGCGGAGCTGACCCGCGAACAGCTGGCCAACGCTTCGGCCCTGCTGCTGGAGAAGATTGGCGAGCTGATGGACGAAGCGATTGCCGCCGCCGGTGTGCAGCCTGATCGCATCTTCGTCACCGGTGGTAGCGCCCGCTCACCGCTGATCGCCCGCTTTATCCGCCAGAAGCTCCCGTCCATCCCGCTCGAGGGGGGTGATGACTTCGGCTCGGTAGCCGCCGGTCTCGCCCGTTATGCCGAACGGTTGTTCGCCAACTAAGTCCTGAGATAGAGCAAGCCGCCCCTTCACTCCCCGAGCGAGGGGGGTGACGACGTCGGTTCAATTGCCGCAGATCTGGCCCGTTATGCCGAGCGTCTATTCGCCAACTGCGCCCTGAGATAACGCAAACTGATGGCAACATCACCAAGGTGTTGCCATTAAGCGACAGTGGTGCGGGACAAGGGGCGACAGAAGCGGTCGGTCGCCCCCTCTCGCGCCCTGCTCCCGTATGCTCAAAAGGGGTATTCTTGAGGCTCCCCCAACCGGAGCCCCCTCATGCCCAGATTGCCCTTTCTGCTGATCCCCCTGTTACTGCTCGCTGGCTGCAGCTCAACCGCCTTTGTTCAGCAAGATCTGCAACATCACCACTGGGTACTGAGCAAACTGGATGGCGAACCGGTCGCCGCCTTGCGCGACAATCCCCCCGATTTCGAGATCGGCGAGCACTTCACCGTCAACGGCATCGCCGGTTGCAACCGCTACTTCGGTCAGGGCCATCTGGAAGATGACAAGTTGTGGGTCACCAGTCTGGGCAGCACCGAGATGGCCTGCATGCCGCCGCTGGACACCATCGAACAGGCCGTGCTGACCACGCTTACCGAGGGGGCGACCCTGAGCGGCACCAGCCAGACCCTGATCCTGCAGGGCAAACAGCACCGTTTGGAATACACCTTGCGCGACTGGGTGCTCTAGCGCCCGCAATCCCCATCACAAAGCCGCATCACAAACAGGAACATGTTGTCCGGCTGTGGCACAATATGAGGCAGAGTTCGCAATGGAGGCTGCCTCAGCCATGTCGATGGATCGCCTGTTTGACAAGATCAAACAACTCCCCACTATTCCCAAGCTGCTGCACGAGTTGATGCAGAGCTTCAACGACGAGAATGCCCGCATCGACGAGATTGCGGCCAAGATCGCCATGGATCAGGTGATCAGCGTCAAGGTGCTGCGGATGGCCAACTCGGCCGCCCTGCGCCGGGGCAACGAAGTGACCTCCATCGAACAGGCGGTGATCCGGCTCGGCTTCAACCGGCTGCGCTCCGTGGTGGTCGCCTCCGGCATCATCGGCAGCTTCAAGGCCCCGCCCAGCTTCGACAAGAACAAGTTCTGGACCGAGACCTTCCAGGTCGCCACCATTGCCAAAACCCTGGCGCAGGAGACCAAGGCACTGGATCCCGAGACCGCTTTTACCTGCGCCCTGATCCACAACATCGGTGAACTGCTCATCCAGAGCACCCTGCCGGAAGAGGCGGAACTCATCAATCTGGCGATCCAGAACGGCAGCAGCCGGGTCGAGGCTCAGCGGGAGATGCTGGGCTACGACTATGCCCAGCTCGGTGCCGAGCTGGCGCGGCGCTGGAACCTCTCCGAGGCCTTCGTCGATGCCATCTCCCAGCAGCTTGACCCGCTCTCCCACGATCCGGTCAGCAAGGAGGCGGTGCTGATCCGCCTCGCCGTGTTTATCTCCTTCGCCTGGAATGCGGGAGTGCCTGCCCAGGCCATCATCGCCCGCTTCCCCAAACCGCTCGCCGACCAGTTGGGACTGGATCCCAAGTCGCTGGCAGGCCAGCTCGAAACGCTCCACGAACAGGGTAACGCCCTCGCCGATCTTCTGACTCAATAAGCATCATGACCCATCCGTTTCTGTTTCATCCCCAGGTGGCGCCCTGGTTCAAAGAGAGCGCCGACGCACTGCAACTGACCCTGTTCACCGAACTGGACGCCCCGATCCGCGAGGTGTGGTTGCGCCACGAGCCGGATAACGAGGAATACCTGATCCCGATGACGGCGGTCTCGACCCGCGACCGGCTGCAGGTGTGGCAGGCTACCCTGCCGCTTGGCAAGGGGCAGGATATCCACCTCTACTGCTTCAAGTGCCTCACCGACGAGGCGCAGTGGTGGCTGCACGGGGCCGGTGTCAGCCCCGCCATGCCGCCACGGGAGCAACATTTTCGCTTCAACAGCCTGCACCAGCCACCGGCCTGGGTGCAGGATCAGGTGTTCTACCAGATCTTCCCTGACCGCTTCTGCAACGGCGATCCGTCCCTCAGCGTCAAGCATCACGAGTACGAGTACCGCGGCAAGGCGGTGATCAGCAAGGCGTGGGGCGAGCCGGTCAGCCGCCACGAAGAGGGCCACGGCGCCTGCGAGTTTTACGGCGGAGATCTGGCGGGGATCGATGCCAAGCTGCACTACCTGCAATCTCTCGGGGTAACGGCGCTCTACCTCAATCCCATCTTCGATTCGCCGAGCAACCACAAGTACGACACCCAGGACTACTTCAAGGTGGATGCCCACCTCGGCAGCAACGAACAGTTCGCCGAGCTGACCCGCAACCTGCACCAGCGCGGCATGAAGATCATTCTCGATGCGGTGGTCAACCACACCTCGACCCAGCACCCCTGGTTCTGCCCACCGCTGGGGGCCAACAGCAACCCGGACTCCCCGTGGCGCAGTTTCTACACCTTTGATAACGAAGGGGATTATGTCAGCTGGAAGGGCATTCGCAGCCTGCCCAAGCTCGACTTCTCCTGCGAGAAGGTGCAGGACGCGGTCTATCGGGCCGACGACGCCATCCTGCGTTACTGGATGCGCGCCCCCTATCAGATAGACGGCTGGCGCTTTGACGTCATCCACATGCTGGGGGAGCGCGGCACCGCCGAGGGCAACCGCAGCCATGTGCGTGCCATTCGCGGGGCGGTGAAGCAGGAGAACCCGGACGCCTACGTGCTGGGTGAACACTTCTTCGAGGCAAGTCAGTGGCTGCAAGGGGATCAGGAGGATGGCGCCATGAATTACTACGGCTTCGCCCATCCGATCCGCGCCTTCCTGGCGGGGCAGGATATCGCCTACCACCCCATCAAGATCAGCGCCGAAGAGCTGGACCGCTGGCTCAAGCTGGCGCGGGCCCATATCCCGTTCAAGAACCAGCTGGCCCAGTTCAACCTGCTGGACAGTCACGACACCGCCCGCTTCCTCCACCTGCTGGGCGAGGACAAGCAGCGGATGCAGCTGGCCGCCACCCTGCTGCTCACCTATATCGGTGTGCCGTCCATCTACTACGGCGATGAAGTAGGGCTCTCCGGCGGCAACGACCCGGACTGCCGCCGCTGCTTCCCGTGGGATACCACAGACTGGGATCACGTGCTGCACGACCACTATCGTCGGCTGATCCAGATCCGCCGCCAGCGTCCCTCTCTGCGCCGTGGCGATATCCAGACCCTCTATGCCGGGCCGCACAGTTATGTGTTCGCCCGTACCCTGCAAAGCGATCAGGTGGTGGTGGCCTGCAACCGTCACCCGAGCGAGCCGCGCACCATCAGCCTGCCCCTGTGGCAGACCGCCAGCCCCGCCAGCCGCTTCACCGACGCCTTCAACGGCGAGAAGTTCGAAGTGGTACAGGGCGAGGTACAACTCACCATCCCCGCCAACTCGGCGAGGGTGCTGATCTCCAGCTAAGTGGGCGACTGACGCGCTGAAAAACAAAACCGGAGCCCAAGGCTCTAATGCCGATCAGTTAAGGATCCATTGACCGATCCTCCTGATGTGTAAAAATCCGAAACCTGTTGATTGGTTTCGG